>NZ_CP159332.1:300703-601406 GCF_045057105.1 Maribacter sp. LLG6340-A2
TTCCTTAAGCTCATTCAACATATCATTATAAATGAACTCTTGGTCATCATAAACAGGTCTTAATACCCCGTCAATAAAACCTTTACCGGCTTCACTGTAAGGAATATCACCATAAATATCAGTTAACCTATGGTAGGAGAATACACGTAGTATCCTAACCATTGCATATTCTGGAGATGCTGTCAATTCATCAGCTTCTAACTGAGCCTTCATATCTTCCAAGGTCTTGATAGCCTGTGGATATTCCGCCTCCCATAAAGCACCTGCATAACCGGTACTTAAGGTGTATTTATCCCCGTTCCAATACCCTTGGGTACTAGCCAGGTGCTGCATCATTACGGAGCAATAAATAAAATTACCCCTCCACGACTCATAACGTTGTCCTGCCGTATATAATACAGCTTGTGGAAATTTGTATTTAACATCTAAGGTTGGAGCATATGTAGGGTCTACATTGATATCCTCAAAACCTTTATCACAAGACGTGAAGAAGAGCATTGAAAATACCGCTAAATAAAATATATTTTTCATAGTTTTCCTTTTTAAAATTTAACATTTAAACTTAATCCGTAGCTTCTAGTTGAAGGAAGACCAAAACGCTCTAAACCTGCACCAAAACTAGCGTTGAATGAAGATTCTGGATCAATATCCTGTGTATTCCTCATGATGTAGAATAAATTTCTAGCGATCAAGGAAATGTTGGCGCTCTTCAAGAAAGTTTTAGATATTACACTAGATGGCAAATTATAGCCCAAACTAAGTTGTCTAAGTTTTATAAAGTCCGCATCCTGAATATGGGCTTCTGCTATAGAGTAAATTCTCTGGTAGTAAGAACTTACATTTTCTGGAGCAATAGTAGTTGAAAAAGGAGCACCATCTGCATCTACACCACTAACGGATAATCCATTTTCCCTTCCTTCCAACGTATTTTTACTTGCGCCATAATATGTAGCATAAGCACTTGTACCTGAAGCTATTTCAGCACCAAACTTAGCATCTATCAAGAAATTAAGGTTAAAGTCCTTATAACGGAAGTTATTGGTAAGACCCATTGAATAAGGTGCCACACCGTTTCCTAAGAATTTATTTTCTCCTATAGACGGCGTACCGTTACTATCATATTGAATTTCACCTGCTTCATTTCTAATGAAAGACGTACCGTACAATGCACCTATTGGCTTACCAACTATTGCACCAGACTGTACATTGACACCTGTTGCTTGGTCTCCTGCAAAAATTGGGTTGTCATCATCATCTGTCTTAACTACCAAGTTTTCATTATAACCTAGGTTATACGTAACGTCCCAGTTGAAGTTTTCCGTTCTAACCGGAGCACCTGTCAAAAGTAATTCTATACCTTGGTTGGTTACTTCACCAATGTTGATGACCGCTTTTGTAAAGCCTGTAGTTCTAGAAATATCTATTGGTACAATATCATCTGTAGTCTTATTGTTATAATAGGCTACATCAAGACCTAATCTATTATTGAACATCTTAAGGTCAAAACCTATTTCATATTCAGATTTGGAAAAAGGCGTAAGGTTAATGTTTGGAAGCTTATTAGAATCCGCACCACCAACACCACCAATGGAAACAGGAGTTCCCGTAGCCGTATAGGTATCATTAATACCGTATACCAATGATAGTTGGTATGGATCATTAGCACCACCACCTATATCAGAATATCCTGCACGTATTTTACCAAAAGTAATCCAACTTGGCATTTGAAAAGCATCAGAAAATATGAAACTTGAACTAACCGATGGATAGAAGTAAGAGTTTGGAGAGGTCTTACCTGCTAAAGATAAGGTAGAGAACCAGTCATTTCTTCCTGTTACCGTTAGATATAAATAGTTGTCATAAGATAATTCCGTAGAAAAGTAAACACCTGATCTTTTGTTTTTTGAAAACGAGTACCCGTAATTCTTTCTGGCAACGTTACCAATGGTTACCAAATCAGGAATTACAAAATCCTGACCGTTTAGTTCTGTTCTTTCATTGGTGAAGGTGTTACTGTTAGCCCCTAAAACAATGTTCGTTGCAAACTTTTCAGTAATATCTTTTTCTATACCTAAAATTACATCTGCATCTACGGTAGATACATTATAGGTAGTTTCTGTCATACCACCCAAGTTCTTATATGCAGTTCCGTAAGGTTCTACATTGGTAATGCTTGCCGTATACTGATCAATACCAGCTCTACCCATTGCATATAACCAATCTGTTAATTCATATCTTAACGTACCGGAGCCAATAAATCTGTTTTTGTCACTCTCGTTGTTAAATCTTTCAGTTACCCAGTATGGGTTTTGGTGATAGGTACTTGCGGTTGAAATTAAATATTCAGAACCAACTTCGTTATATCCTGGTCTTGAATCTAAACCTGCAACGGTTGTTCCTTCCTGAAAGAAACCTGGCTGGTAATCTGCCACGTTTACGTTTGCTGGTGATAATGCTACCGTAAAGTTGGAGTTACCTGGAGAATCTGATAATCTTGGTCTATTCTTTACATTTTCTATGACATATTTTCCATTAATGTCCAAAGTTAATTTCTCGTTCATTACCACACCGGCATTAATAGAGAACGATTTTCTATTTAAACCAGCATTTGGCGTTATATCCGAGTTGGTTAAATCTGTACCTGAAAACCTAAAGTTGTACCCTTCACCAGATTTGCTTACTGCAACCGTGTTGGTAAATGTGGTAGCTGTATTAAAAAAGTTCTTTACGTTATCACCTGCATTGCTATACGGTCTACTAACCCCATCAAACTGCACAACACTTGACCCATCTAATTTGGCACCCCAAGAACTAATACCGGCATCTAAGGCCTCTAATCTATCAGCTGGTGCTACACCATTGGTTCCTTGACCGTATTCTTTTTGAAAATCGTACAAATCTGTCATAGCAGATTCCATTAACAAAGAACTTGAATATTCAACACCGAAACCGTTTTGCTGTTTACCAGATTTTGTATTGATGATAATAACACCATTTGCCGCTCTTGAACCGTATAATGCCGCTGCGGCACCACCTTTAAGAACACTCATGCTTTCAATGTCATCTGGGTTGATACTAGAAATACCATCACCAAAATCCGCACCGCCCCAACGGCTGGCAGATCCTAAATTCTGGTTGTTGATAGGAATACCATCTACTACATATAAAGGTTGGTTGGTACCACTAGCAGAAGAAGCACCACGAATAACCACATTACTGGTACCCGAAGCACCGGTTGCAGAACCTGTAATATTAACACCTGCTACCTTACCTTGTAATGAATTAATGGCACTTACCGTTTTTACACCGGATAGCTCACCACCATCCACTTGTGTAAGCGAGTATCCTAAGGCCTTTTCCTCCTTTTTAATACCTAGTGCCGTTACAATTACCTCGCCCAACTGTTCTGCATCCTCCTCCAAGGTTACATTAATAACGGTTTGGCCAGATACCGCAACTTCTTTTTTGGTAAAACCGATAGAGCTAAATACCAAGGTAGCAGAACCATCAGTAACATTAATGGAATAATTACCATCAAAATCTGCGGATGTACCATTGCTAGTACCTTTTTCTACAACGTTCACACCAGGGAGGGGAGTTCCCGACTGGTCTGTTATTGTACCTGAAACCGCTTGTGAAAATGCCCCTTGAAAGGACAGCATAGCCACAAACAGCAATACATAGTTGAATTTTTGAATCATTATTGAATTGTTTAAATTAGTTATTTAGTTTAACGTTCTAATAAGGTTTTCTTAATATCAAATATAGAGTCTACAGAAACCTTTAAAATGAAGGATATTCGCCATCACTTGTACAATATTTGCATTATTGTTTTTATGCATTTCCGAACTATACTGATATTCAGATGAATTCAGAAATTTCTCACCTCCTTCCGTCTTTGATTCATCATGAAACTATAATTTTAATTATACTTATATTTCTTTAGCATCAATAACCCTATATATGTAAAGGAATCAAGCCACATTACATTATAATTGACACATTTCTATTCCTGACTTGATAAATTGCTGTATTTCCTATTTTTAAGTCTAATTTTATGGGAATCCATCAAAATTCAAACTCAAACATTCATATACGTTCAATTATTACAATCTGCAATTTTGTTCAAGTTTTAACCATACCTTTTGCTTGATTATTGACCAAGTTTATACTGCTTGATAATTTTCCATTGATCATCAGTAATTGCAGGACCATCAAAAAACGATACGCCTTTTGCCCCATTTTCCTTGGCAAGGTTCATAGCGTTCAAAAGTTCCTCTGCTGGCATTTCCGGAACGTATATCCCAGTATGTAATTCCACTTTTCGTTTTTCAAGGTCCGTTACACCCTGCTTGGTTGCATAACCGATCCACCCTATTTCCTCGTTGTAGAACTGGTTATAGATCATAGGCAGTACGGCATCAATATTCCATTTATCCCAACGTTGACGTACCATATGATCTGCCATTTCTGGGTAAGGGAATACGGCGGCCGTTAAATTTTTACCATTTGCATGTGCTATTTCATAAGATGCATCTACTACCGCCTTCACCCTATTCAACCTAAAATTTTTCCATTCCATATCAATGGCAGGATTGGTAAAATCATTTGGATTTTTATGGTGTAACTTTTCAAAGGTAGATGTGCAAACATCACAATAACAAAAATCATAAGTTGGTAATTCTACCTCTTGCTTTAAATTGTATTTTGGCAAAAGCCCAATAGGAAGAAAAATATCCGAATAGCGGATATAGTCTAAATGTACACTGGCCACACCTTCAACCTTTGACAATCCTTCTACCAGACTTAAAATATGTTCCCTAGATTCTTTCCTCGTTGGGCACAACCATTTATAATACCCCACATAAGGTGGTTCGTCATAACAAGATTTTCCATCTCTGCTCACGGCATACCATTCTGGATGTTGTTCCGCTATTTTGTCACCGGGCCTGTTCATTGTAAACATCCAAGCATGCACTTCTAACCCCTTTTCCAAAGCAAAAGGTGTTAATCTTTCTAAAAGTTCTGGGTCTGCGTAGGTATTGATCAACACTGCATCTATACCATTTTCCGCATATTTTGCAAACTCCTCTACATAAGAATCATCTGTTCTAGACGCGTCTGCCGTAATCCATGTCCAAAATTTAAAAGGGCTAGTTTCCTGTTCTACTTTTACTACTGTATTTTTTTCCCCGTTTTGTTCATTGCATGAGCACAAAAACACGGTTAAAAGTATACAGGACAAGAATTTGCCAAAATTATTTTTGCTCAATAAATTTTCCATCTGTGTCTATCATTAATTGTTTTCCACTAAAAGGACTGGTAACATAAATTACATAGCCTTTTAATTCCTCTTTTATATTTATAGCTATGGATTTACCCCTAATTATTTCAGGTACAGCAAGGCTTTCTTCCTTATGCTCTCCCGTCATAATTTTTCGATAAACCTCATACATATACCATTTTATGTATTCATCATCCGGAATTTCAAAACGCTCCGGATGTGCCGTATCTTCGGTAAAATAAACATAGCCCCACCGTTCGGGTTCATGCATATTAATAACTTGTTGCGGACTCCATACCCAATTGTACTCTGGCGTAAAGCTTCCGTCCTCTCTCCGTTTTCTGCTATAGCGCCCATCCGTTAAATCATATTGCCAATTCACTCGCGAAAAATTAATTCGCCAAAACTTGTTCACTGGCGGAGTTGCACCTTTATATGCTTCTCCCATTACTTCCCATGGTATGGAGACCTCTACAGACCAGCCTTTATCAGTATCACTAGGATCGTTTACCGTACCATTAATATGTACTGCCGATCGTAGACCTTTCATATTCCAATGATCCAATACGTTTCCATGATTTCGGTAGGGCTTGGTCAGGTATAAATCCCAAATAGTATTTAAAACATTCATTTCAAATTCCATATAATTATGGGTATCACCATCAGGGTCTATAAATATTTCAAAATCGTTATTATAAAAAATAACCGTATCCCGTTGCTTTAAGGTCCCCCAGACATGGGGCTCTTCCATTTCCGCATAGAAATGCAAATAGGTATCGTCCCAAAGCATTTTCACCCTTGTTTTGTAAGTGGGAGTTAGAACACCTTCTATATCTATGAATTCTGAAGACCATGCCGCATTTTTCCAAGCATCCTCATTTGCCAACCCATCTATATTCAGTTGTTCTTGGTTTTTTTTAGCAACATAGGTATGTGGTATTTGCTGGGCGGTAGTGCTACATGCAAATGAGACACATAGGATTAAAAAATTAAGTAATTTCCGAGTTGTTGGCATTGAAACTAGTTAGTTGTTCTGTTTAAAGCTGGGAACTACGTAGCTTTCTATTTTTAGAAACCAATTACTTTTGCAATAAGGTAAATTGACTTCATCCAATAAAAATTAACAGCGGTACTCTCAAATATTGGAAACCATTTGTTATTATCGCATAAAATTTAGACCAACAACGGGTTTAGAAAGTCGAATAAAGTATTTGAATAGCGCAATATAAATGGCCGTTAAGAAAAGAATTAATGATATTATAGAAAGTAAGAGCTCTGAGAGCTATAAAATTCATTATAAATATCATATCATCTTTTGGTCTATCTACATCTTGTTCAACACTTTACGCTGGGGAAGTTTACATAACGACTATATCTACTCCATAAAAACCAATTTAATAGGGTTCCCCATACACATGGCACTGTCTTACTTTAATGTATATTTCTTGATGCCCGTCTTTGTGTTCAACAAAAGATATTTGGAGTACACCTTGGCCATTTTTGGTTCATTGGTGCTTATGTTAATCGTAAAATTTAATCTCACCTATTATTTAATTGATACCAATGTAATGCCAGAGGCTTCTGAAGTGGTTAACAGCATTACCCTTAATTACGCCATTGTCACCATGTTTGGAGAATTATATGTGGTGTCATTTGTTACCGCCATAAAAATTACCATAGATTGGCTTAGGGAACATCAAAAACTACATGAACTGGAAACAAGACAACTTACCTCTGAACTTAGTTTTTTAAGGTCACAAGTATCTCCGCATTTTTTCTTCAACACCTTGAACAACATTTATTCGCTAACCTTAGAAAAATCTAATAGAGCTCCTGAGGTTGTCCTAAAACTTTCCGAGTTAATGCGCTACCTATTGTATGCGGCAAGGAAAAACAAGCAAGACCTGCAGAGCGAGGTGGAGTTGATACAAAACTATCTTGACCTAGAAAAAATAAGGTTTAATGATTCCCTGACCATTAACATGAACATTACCGGCAATCTGGACAATAAGCGTATTGCCCCTATGCTGTTGATTCCTTTTGTAGAAAACAGTTTTAAGCATGGCGCAAACAAAACCATTGAACCCATGACAATAGACATTAACATTGCGGTAAAGGAGAATGTACTTTATTTTGAAATGACCAACCCTATACCAAAAACGCCCGCAACCAATAGATTAAATGAGGAAGGCGGTATAGGATTGCAAAATGTTAAGAAGAGATTGGAACTTGGGTACCGCCCAGATGAGTATGAACTAGATATTACAACTACCAATAGTATATTTAAAGTGTTTTTAAAATTGAATGTATGAAGAATTTAAAAGCTGTTATTATAGATGATGAACCGTTAGCGGTCAATGTAATCAAAAAATACATAAACGAGGTCAAGGAACTAGAACTTATAGAAACCTTTACCAATGCTGTAGAAGCATCTTCCTATGTGCAAAAAAACGCTGTAGACATCTTATTTCTAGACATTAACATGCCTATTCTAAACGGTCTTGATTTTTTGGAAAACCTAACCAACAAACCCATGGTCATCATAACCACCGCACATGAAGAATATGCCCTTAATTGTTATGAATTGGAGGCTATAGACTATTTGGTAAAACCCATACCTTTTCCAAGATTCCTTAAAGCGGTTAACCGGGTATTGGAACTTAAATCCAACACCAAGGAAATTGGTTCGGAAAAAGATGAAGTGGACCACCTTTTTATTAAGGTGGACAAGAAAAAACATCAAAAAATATACTTTGCCGATATCAGTATTGTTGAAAGCTTAAAAGACTATATAAGAATAAAAACCTCTAAAGGTAATTTTATTGCACATAGGACCTTAAGTAGTTTTACAGACGAACTTCCGTCCCATAAATTCATAAGGATCCACAGATCGTTTACCGTGGCACTGGATAAGGTAGAATTCATAGAAGGCAACAGCCTATCTATTGAAGGTGTTAGATATACCATAGGAAGAAGCTATATTGACGATGTTAAAAAAGCCATTTTTATGTAATTTATAAAATAAGAGTATCTTTAATATGGGCCTTTAAATAATTAATTTAAGGGGAGTATCCATATTATGTACTAAACCTAATTCTTGAAATTACACCTTTTACATAAAAACTTACGATCCAATGTTTTATTCTCATCATTTACAGATGATGAATTCTTAAAACTATGGCACTACCATCCAGAGCTGGAACTCGTGTATATCGTTTCCGGAAAAGGCACCTTATATGTGGGCGATTTTATAGGGAGTTTTGAATCTAATAATATCTTTCTCATTGGTTCCAACATTCCTCATATGTTTGATAGTTCCCCTGATTTTGAAGGGGAATCCTCCTCTATCGTAGTACACTTAAACTATGATTTTTTAAAAAAACTGGGGATGTTGGGTGAAGAATTCAACCATATTAATTCATTATTACTTTTAAGCAATAGGGGCTTAAAATTTAATACTAAGGAGAGTCAAAAATTCAAAAAGCTTTTTCATGAGCTGGAAAAAACTAGTTCAGATGAAAAAGTATTGCAAACCTTAAAGATTCTATATCGTTTATCCCTTATTGAAAACCTGGCCAAACTTGGTAGTATTGAATGGATCGACCAAGTAAACATTAAAGATGACCGTATCAATACCGTTATAGAGTATATTATGATGAATTTCAAGAACGAAATTAAGTTGAATGAAATTGCAGAAATGGTTGCCATGAACAAAACGGCATTTTGTCGCTACTTTAAAAAGAACACCCACAAAACCTTCGTTAATTTTTTAAACGGAGTGCGCATAAATTATGCCTGTAAATTATTAAAGGAAAACAATGCTACGAACTCCGTTAGCATGGCCTGTTTTAACTCTGGTTTTAATAGCTTATCCTATTTCAACCGCATCTTTAAAAAAAATATTGGCTGCGCACCATCAGAATATCGTTAATACAAAATCTAAGCGTTTTCTATATATTTTTGACAATACCTTTCCTCTAGGTACAATTTGAGCATAAATTGTATTGATGAAGGTAAAAATTTAGTTTGATTATTTTTTATAATACATCTATTTTGGTCACAAATTTTAGCTTACTAAGCCCAGAGATAAATTAATTCAATATTGAATGTATAGACGTAATAATTCATTTAGTTTCCCCTACCCAATCATCTTCCTTTGCTTTATTTTTATTTTAATACAAGGATGTTCCCAAAAAAACAACACACTTTTGGTCTTTAGCAAAACTGCAGGTTTTAGACATGGGTCAATAGAGGCCGGGAATTTGGCACTAGAAAAATTAGGTACTGAGCAGGGCTACCAGGTCATTATTACGGAAAATGCCGATTATATTGTTGAAGATTCCTTAAAAAATTATGCAGCGGTAATTTTCAACAATACTACCAGAGATATATTAAATGATGTGCAACAGGCAGATTTTGAACGCTACATACAAGCTGGCGGTGGCTTTGTAGGTATACATGCCGCTACGGATACCGAGTATGATTGGCCGTGGTACAATAAACTTGTAGGTGCCGTTTTTAACGACCACCCCCGTATTCAAGAAGCCAAATTGAACATTGAGAACACTAAACACCCATCTACCGAACATCTAGAAAAATCCTGGATCAAGAGTGATGAATGGTATAATTTCAAGGATATTAATCCAAATATCAACGTGCTGATTTCTATTGATGAAAACAGTTATGAAGGCGGTACGAACCCAGAGGGTCACCCCATATCATGGTACCATGCATATGATGGCGGCAGGGCCTTTTATACGGAAATGGGACATACGGATGAAACGTTTGAAGACCCTACATTTTTATCACATTTATGGGGAGGTATTTCCTATGCTATTGGTGATGGTTCTTTAAATTACGCCCTATCCACTACAGATAGAGTACCCCCAGCCGACCGGTTTGTAAAAAACGTTTTGGATTTTAACCTTAATGAACCCATGGAACTAGATGAGTTGCCCGGTAAAGGTATTCTATTCATTGAACGCCACGGCGCATTAAAACTTTTTGATTTTAAAACGGAACAAACAAAGACCATAGCGCAACTTGAACTTTTTTATGGAAACGAGGACGGGTTATTGGGCTTGGCGGTAGACCCTGATTATGTTGAGAATAACTGGATATACTTGTTATATTCCAATAAGGGAGATATCTCAAAACAACATGTATCACGTTTTACCTTAAAGGATGACATTCTTGATCTGGATTCCGAAAAAATTCTACTGGAAATACCAACCGATCGCCAGTGCTGCCATAGTGGTGGTGCGTTGGAATTTGGTCCTAACGGAAACCTTTTTATTGCGCTAGGAGATAATACCAATCCGTTTGAATCCTCTGGTTTCGCTCCTATGGACGAACGATTGGACAGGGCAGGATTTGATTCCCAGCGTTCTGCGGCCAATACTAATGACCTAAGGGGCAAAATATTACGCATAAAACCCCAGAAAGATGGCAGCTACACTATTCCAGAAGGAAACTTATTTCCTGAAGGAAATGAAAAAACAAGACCGGAAATCTACGCAATGGGACTAAGAAACCCTTTTAGACATTCTATTGATAGCAAAACCGGAATCCTATACTGGGGAGATATAGGACCAGATGCCGGTAAGGCAGACCCCAACAGAGGACCAAGTGGAATGGGTGAATATAATCAGGCAAAAAAAGCCGGTTTTTGGGGATGGCCTTTTACCAGAGGATATAATGAAGCCTATAATGACTTTGATTTTGCGACCAATACTTCGGGTGCCAAATTTGATCCCGCCAACCTTATTAACGATTCTCCTCATAATACCGGAATTCAAAAATTACCGCCGGTACAAAAATCCATGATTCCCATGACCTATTACAGATCAGAAGAATTTCCTTGGATGGGCCAAGGTGGTATTAACCCCATGGCAGGACCCGTATTTCATAAGGACGATATGGCCTCTGCAGAAAACCTTTGGCCAAGCTATTTTGAAGATAAACTTTTTGTTTATGAATGGATGAGAGATTGGATCTACGTCATCACCCTAGATGAGAATCACAATTACGTAAAAGCCGATGCCTTTATGCCTAATGAAGAGTTTTCCCATCCTATGGACATGATATTTGCATCTAACGGAAATATGTACCTTCTTGAATATGGTCAAAAATGGAATTCCCAGAATTTAGACGCCAGATTAAGTAGTATTTCCTATATAAAGGGTAATAGAGAACCCGTTGCAAAATTTACACATGACAAAACGGTTGGTGCCGCACCTTTGACGGTTGCTTTTTCCGCAGAAGACTCCAAGGACTTTGATCATGACAAACTTTCCTATGATTGGTACTTTACCGGAGATACTTCACAGTCACAAGAAATGAATACCGAGTTTACTTTTACCGAAGATGGCATCTATAACGTAACCTTACAAGTAACGGACAGTAAAGGAAATACAGCATCTACCCATTCAAAAATATTGGTAGGTAACGATGCCCCCACCCTTACTATTGAAGTAGCCAACAATGATACCATATACTGGGACGGTAAAAAAATAGACTACACTATCCTCGTTGAAGACAAGCAAGATGGTTCTACGGCCAACCAAACCATTGCCGCAGAAGATGTTAAGGTCACATTTGATTATATTCCGGAGGGTCGGGATTTTGTTAAGGCGACACTAGGCCATCAGCGTAATCTTGAACCTGCTGGAAAAAAAGCCATTGAAGCTTCTGATTGTAAGGCCTGCCACGCCATTAAAGATAAAGTCAACGGTCCTAGTTATATTGATATCGCAAAGCGATATAGTAAGGAGGATACCGGTTATTTGGTTTCCAAAATTATAAAAGGCGGTGGTGGCGCATGGGGAGAAAATGCAATGTCCGCACACCCCCAACTTACCGTGGAGGAAGTTACGCAAATGGTAGACTATATACTTAGCCTAAAACCACAGAAAGAGGGCGTTAAAAAATCATTGCCGTTATCCGGAACTATTACATTTAACGAACATATAAATAAACCTGGCGAAGGTAATTATGTGCTCATGGCCTCATACCGTGACAAAGGCAACCAGACACAACCTAACTCAGCACTTACCGTTAGCGAACAGATGGTCTTTAAGAGTCAAAAAATTGAAGCCGAAGATGCAAACGAAATAAAGGAAGGTACCGGAACTTGGAGCACTAGCAAATCTAGGGTGGTTGGGGTTCTACAACATGGATCTTTCTTAAAGTTCAATGCTATACCACTTGAAAATCTAAGAAATTTAAAATTTGCCGCCTTCTTTAACCAAGATCAAGAATTTAAAGGAACCTTGGAAATTCATGAAAATAGTTTGGACGGACCGTTGATCGGCAAACAAAATCTTGCTCATAATGGTGAGGAAGAAACTGTGTATTATACTATTCCTGTATCCCCTACTGTTGCCAAGGCCAACTTATTCCTTGTTTTTAATTATGAGCAGGACCCCACACAAAATATTTGCCATGCAGACTGGATTTCATTTGACTATAAAAGGTAATATAGCACGGTAAAGTAAGAAGGCTTCAAACTAGTTTGAAGCCTTTTTTATTTAAAAACCTTATCCGTTATTTACCCGATATTATACGCCCATCTTCCATTTCAATAATATAGTCCGTACGTTTGGCAAAATCCTCGTCATGGGTAACCACTAAAAGGGACAACCCTTCTTCTTCCTTTAATCTTTTAAAAATATTGAACACATTATCAGAGTTATAACTATCTAAATTACCGGTAGGCTCATCACCCATTAATATAGAAGGATTATTGATCAGAGCCCTGGCAATTGCAACCCGTTGTTTTTCGCCACCAGAAATGCGCGATGCTTTTTGTTTTGCTAATTTTTCTATACCCAACATTCTTAATTTTTCATAAGCATCATGCGCTATTTCCAACTCAGGTTTACGGGCCAATTTTTTAGCGGGAAGCATTACATTTTCCAATACACTGAACTCCGATAACAAATAATGAAACTGAAACACAAAACCTATATGTTCATTTCTTATTCTGGAAAGTTCCGATGCCGGCTTACCCGTTATTAGGGTGTCATTTAAAAACAATTCTCCCGTGTAATCCGTATCCATTGAAGAAAGTATATAAAGTAAAGTAGACTTCCCTGAACCCGACTTGCCCATGATAGATGCAAATTCCCCTGGTTTTATCGCAAAGGAAATATCCTTAAGGACATGAAAATCCTTAGGTTTTAAAAAATGCTTGTTGATATTTTTAGCCTCTAAAACATTTTTCATTTCAACACCATTTTAAGTACCTCTAATAATTTTGACCGGATCTATATGTTTTGCCTTATTGGATGGTAGCCAGCCTGCAATACAGGTAGAAATTAACGTGAACACAATTCCTATGGCATAATATGCACCATTAAAATTTACAGGATATGTATTTATGGTGGGCAACGCTTCTGTCTCAAAAGGCAGACCATCAATGATTATGGAAAGTACAAACCCCAATACCAAACCTAAAATTCCACCTACTATACCTATGATCATAGCTTGACTCATGAATATGAACTGAACATCCGTACCTGAAAAACCCGTTGCTTTCAAAATGGCTATATCCTTCATTTTTTCATAAATAAGCATATTAAGGATATTATAAATACCAAAACCAGCAACGATAAGCAAAGTGATGGAAACGGCATAGGTAATTAAATTTCTAATATTTGAACCTGTCTCAAATTGTGCATTGGCCTCATTGATATCCGTTGCCGTAACGTTAAATTGTTGTTCTAGAAATTCTGCCAATTGTGGTGAACGTTCAATATCGTGAAGCTTAATATTGATATCGGTAATATAATTTTGCGATTTACCAAGAATACGCTGTACCGTCTTTAAATTACAAAAGCTCTGTACGTTATCCACATCGGCAATACCGCTTTGATATAGACCAACAATCTTTAAGGGTACTAGTGCCCCGGCAACGGTACTCACTTGAACCCTATCTCCCACGGACAAGGACATTTTGCTCGCCAGACCTGCACCCAATAAGATTCCGTTATCTATATTCCTTAAAGCTTCTGGAGAACCCTGTACAATATAATCGCGCATATTGGACAATCTTGTTTCTTCCATAATATCCACCCCTACTATACTGCCCCCTAATTCAATAGATCCGGAGAGATAAAAAATCTGTGCGCGTACTTGGGGCGTAGCCCCTTTTACAACATCTTTATTTTTTAAATAGTTAAGGATTGGAACCGCATTATGTATTTTCTTTTGTCCTAATTTGGGCTTAATGGAACTTATAATGTGGACCGAATTTTCAAACTCATCGTAAAGCGAAATAGGTTGGTCTTTAGTTGGTGCAATTTCATTATATAAATGAATATGAGGTGTTTGGTTCAAGATTAAACTATCTAACATGGTATTGAGTCCGGTCATAAAACTGACCAGGGTAATATAGGCCCCAATACCAAAGGTTACCCCTAAAGCGGCCGTAACCGTAGATTTCATCTTGGTTAAAAGATGTGTTTTGGCAATGTTTAAAATGACTTTCCAGTTTATCATTGCGTTGGCTTAATTAACAAGGTGGCTTCCGTTATACCGGACAGAATTTCTACCTGTTCCAAATTTTGCAGTCCTACCTGAACATCCACAACGCCTTGTGGAGTCTTAACCTTATTCCCCTCCAACAAATAGCTGCGCGGTATGGTAAGTGCATCTTTCTTTTCGGTGATAAGAATATTTGCTTCACCGGCCAATCCCGGATATAGTAATTTGGGTGGTGAGTTGAACAATGCCTCAATTGTAAACGTCTGTAATCGTTCTTCCTTTTGTGGATATATCTTGCTTACCCTTGCGGTAAAGACTTCATTAGGATAAGCCTCTAAGGTTATTAGCACCTGCTGATCTAATTGTATTTTGATAATATCGACCTCATCAATCAACATTTCAATAATAAAATCATGCTCACTGCCAATTGTGCCAAGGGGCTCTATGGTACTAACCAATTCTCCGGGTTCTTTAAAGAGAGCATATACCCTTCCTGTTATTCTACTATGCACCGTAAAATCCTCTGTCGCTATTTTGGTAGATTGATAACTATTTTGGGCTTGTACCATTTTAGTTTCCAATTCAAAACGCGTTCTAATATAACGCGCTTTTAATGTTTTATGTTGATTTTGGGATAGTTGAAAAGCCAACTTTTTAGTATCAAACTCAGCTTTGGAGCCAATTCCTTGCTCCCAAAGACGTTGCTGTCTGGCAAAATTGATAGAGTCGTTCAGATATTTTAATCTAGCCGCGTAAACCTCATCCTCAATCTCTTTTAAAACTGCGGTGTTACCCTCTAAATTCTCTTTGGATTGCTGTAAGGCCAAAAACGCATTTTCAGTATTCAATCTTGGGGCACGATCAATAATCTGTAGAACAGGGTCGCCTTTTAGAACAAAATCTCCCTCCTCTTTAAAGTTATGGTCCAAGATACCACCTACGGCAGCATAAATATGGTACAAACTATCTGGTTGTACGGTTGCAGATGCATAAACGGACACGGTAAGGGTTGTCCTTTTTGGTGAAATCTTATCTTGATTTCCTTCACACCCCAGAAAAAGCAATGAAAGAACTATGATTTTAAAAAAGCGCATATCATTTAGATTACTTTGACCAAAGTAACTACTAAAGAATATGCTAGCCTATGAGTAAAATCATATAAGCTACATGACCCTCCTTAAAACCAAAGCATTGATTTTAAATTTTATAATGCGCGTTAGTTGTAATTAATAAAAATCCAGTTCTGCAATGGCAGCTTTATCTCCTTCACCAGCAATTTCATTGACTTGTAATTTTATATACCTAGCACTGAAATCCTTCTTAAAGGTATGATTTCTTTGGGTAGGGTCATTGATTAGATTACCAAAGGTAAAGCTGTCCTGTTTAACCCAAGATTTGCCATTCATACTAGAATAAATTGTACCTTTTTCTATCATACTATTTGATATAGAAGTGGGCGGTGTATATGCAAAAGCACTAAGCTGCAACTCCTCGCCTAAATCAAGTATAACATATTGTTCACTATCACTGTCCTGGGACTGCCAATAGGTGTTAGGGTTTTCATCAAAAAGCAGCTTGCCCTCATGCTTTTTCTGCGCACTACTTGTCGCTGTCAATTTCCAGGACATTTTTGGTACTCCAAACCTAAACGTAGCAATACTTCCTTTTTCCCCATTAATTATGGCAATAGCATTAACGATTCCTTTCCCAAATTGAAATGGTCCGGTAAATAATTGAGACGATTCCGTGGGTTCTTGTCCGTCCGTAGTATAATAAATCTGCATGCCTTTATTAAGATTTGCCCCAGCATTCTCCCCGTTTGGATTCCAACCAAAATCTGACATTTTAGGGACTATATTGACCTCTCCTTTACTATTTCTACTAAACTGTAATTGAGGTGGTCTGCTTTTAAAATAATGAGCAGAAATATGTTGTAATACGGGTATATATCTTGACTCTAGAATACGTAATCTTAGCTTGTTTGTCTCAACCTCTGGAAAACGTAAAATTCTTTTGTAACCAATATTGGTGGCATTGGCAATTTCTTGCCATTCCCCGTTTACCCAAGCATCCAGTGCATGTTTGGCTACACGTTCGCCATACAACTCAACATGTTCCTGAACTAGAAACCTATTGATCTTATTGGTCTTAGGTAAGGTTATCTCAACGATCGGTTCCTCATTATGCAATATTAAATGCGTTTTATTGTCCTGATCCAAAAGCTCTTTAGGTCCGTCAGCTCCTTCCAATAAACTTACCCCATAGGTCTCCTGTATTCTTTTTCCGGTTTCTTGTAATACTTGAACATCTTGATCGGAAAATTTACCTTCGCGGTTGGGAGGAATATTTAATAAAAATATTGAATTACCACCAACAGAACGTTCATATATATCAAAGACATCGTCCGTAGTTCTTACCTTTTGGTCGGTATCATCCCTATAAAACCATCCTTCCCTAATGGAGGTGTTGGTCTCTGCAGGCTGGTAGTGCAAGAACTTAGCGGCAACCAATTTTTTCATACTCCCAACATCTTCGTCCGTTATATCGGCAAAAAGGTTCATGGTTCTAGGGTCTTCTTCATAGGGCACAACGTTCCACTCGGTATCTCTTGTTGCCCCTGCTTCATTGCCGCACCAACGCGTACCTTCTTTTCCAAAAACTACTGCATTAGGTGCTAGGGCAGTTATTAATTTCTTCCAATCCCTATATTTATATTGCTGATTTCCTTTACGTTTGGGGTGGGCGCCATCAAACCAAACTTCATCTATTGGGCCATACTCCGTTAACAATTCAAACAATTGGTTTAAGAAATACTCATTATAATCATCCACTTCAAACTCAAAAGTGGTTTTATTTTCAAAAGGTCGTCCTTCTACCTTCCTAGGAATTGTACGTTTGGTATACTTACTTAAATTGCCATAAAGACCGGCAGGATTTTCTATTTGATATAAATCTGCCGGTGATAAATATACCCCTAATTTAATTCCATATTTTTTACAAGATTCCGACAATTCTTTTACGACATCTCCTTTTCCATTTTTAAATGGAGAGGACATTACACCATGCTGTGTATACCTACTCTGCCATAATACAAAACCATCGTGATGCTTGGCGGTAATAATCACTTTTTTCATTCCTGCATCTTTCATGGCCTTACACCACTGGTCTGTATCCAGATTTTTTAAATTAAAGATTGATGGGTCTTCCATACCATTGCCCCATTCCATTCTACTAAAGGTATTGGGGCCAAAGTGTACAAAGGCGATAAATTCATCCTTTAGCGCCTCATATTGATTCTTTGACGGAATAATATGTGCTGCTTTTAATTTTACGGAATCCTCAATATCATTATTATCCAATGCCTTAGTATTCTCCGTGGGCAACACCAATGCCGATTTTGTTTTGGTGGAACAGGATGTAAACCAAATGAATACCGAAAGAACACTTAGAAAAGTACTATATTTTTTTAAAGCCATTATAGACATATCAATTCACTTTGAATATTAAGCATGTACATTTTGTACAGACATTTTCAAAACTAACAGAATATGATTATAAAAACCTACGCAAAGATGACCAAAAGCAATACTTTTTTTGCAAACGTAGGTATACTTAAATTTATTAGGCGATGGATTGAACGACATAATCTGAAGGCTAGCGCCTACTCACTTTTTGTTTCCAATTCTTTACATGAGATTGGATTTAGAGAATCCTAATGAACCCTCGTTGCAAATAAAAAAGGGAAGGCTATCGCCTACCCACTTTTTGTTTCCAATTCTTTACATGAGATTGGATTTAGAGAATCCTAATGAACCCTCATTGCAAATAACAAAGTAAAGGCTAGCGCCTACCCACTTTTTGTTTCCAATTCTTTGCATGAGATTGGATTTAGAGAATCCTAATGAACCCTCATTGCATATAACAAAGCGAAGGCTAGCGCCTACTCACTTTTTGTTTCCAATTCTTTACATGAGATTGGATTTAGAGAATCCTTATAAACCCTCGTTGCAAATAACAAAGCGAAGGCTAGCGCCTACTCACTTTTTGTTTTCAATTCTTTACATGAACTATGTTCATGACATCATTGAAAACAAAAAGTGAACTGCTTTCACAGTTCACTTTTCTATTTAGTCGGGATGACAGGATTTGAACCTGCGACCACTCGACCCCCAGCCGAGTGCGCTACCGGACTGCGCTACATCCCGAAAAAAAAGGATTGTTATAAAATTGCATTTTTATACGCTCCTAACAACTTAAAAATGGCTATAAGAACTTTGCTTCCAGATTACATTCTTAAATTGAGGTTGCAAAAATAAAAAAGTTAATCGGTTTCCAAACTATTAATCCAATCTAAAACCAATAAAGGCCATTTTCTTAATATTTCATTGTCCTTGGCCATTCCAAAACCATGTCCTCCTTTTTCAAACAGATACAATTGGCTTGGTTCTTTTGATTTTGCATTGTGCAGGGCATAAAAATACTCGCTATTGGCTACAGGTACTGCCTCATCATCCATTGCATGGATTAGATAAGTAGCCGGTGTTTGCTCATTAATATGCAATTCGCTTGAAAACTCCGTTAACATTTGCGCTGAAGGGTTCTTTCCCAGTAAATTTTCCCTAGAACCCATATGGGTTTTCTCGCCCATGGTTATTACGGGATAAAGCAACACCATAAAATCTGGCCTTGCACTTAAGCTATCCGCTTTATCTACATTCGCATATACCTTTTTGTTAAATTTTGTTCCAAGTGTTGATGCTAAATGTCCGCCTGCAGAGAACCCTATTATGCCTATGTTATTACTATCAAGGTTCCATTCTTTTGCCCTACTCCTTACCACGCGCATGGCTCTTTGGGCATCAATCAAAGGAACATTTTCTTTACTTGTTTGGGTTTCATCAGAAGGTAATCTATACTTGACCACAATACCTGCTATACCATGTTCTACCAAAAATTTAGCGACAGCGGTTCCTTCCCAATCATAGGCCAAAATTCCATAACCACCTCCAGGAAAAATCAACATTGCCTTTCCAGTTGCTTTTGATTCATCCGGCAAAAAAACTTCTAGGGTTGGTTGTTGTACCTTGCTAATTCTCAATATATCCGTATACTCTTGAACCTCCTGTATATTGGTTTCTTTTTGGTTTGGTATTTGATTCTCTGGCCATAGTTCAATTATCCGCTCTTGTGTAACACAGCTATGAATACTACTCATAAAAAATATACCAAATACAGCTTTTAAAACACTACATCTCATTGCAGTCCCATTTAAAATTGGCAATTGGGTCTTTTGATGCTCCCTGTAGATTATAATGCCACCACTCGGTTCGTGTAGACCAAAACCCATAGGTCTCCATGGTTTCTTTTAATAACTTTCTATTGTCAAGAATTTCTTGGGGTAGGTCAAAATTATCATGGTAGGCGCGTTTGCCAAAGAAATCAAAATCGGTTCCCATATCTAATTCTTCGCCATTCAAGGTCACCAAAGTTATATCTACCGCTCCGCCTTTGTTATGTATAGAGCCTTTTACGGGATTGGCTACATACTGTGGATTAGGTACTATCTTCCACATTTTGTACTGAACGGAATTTGGTCTGTAACAATCAAAGAATTTTATTTTTACCCCATGTTTTTTAAATGCTTCATTTGCCTTCAATAAGGCTTTGACCGTTTTGGCCCTAGTATAACACTCGCCACATTCATACACTTGCTCCTTTAAAAAATTATTTGCCGTGGCATATCTTAAATCATATGCAAAACCATCACTATAGTCTGCCAAACGTACAAATGTAGTATCGGCCACACCTTTTAAGCTTTTTAATACCGGTTTGGCGTTATTAACTTTTGCCTCAACCATAGTATCGATTTTTGTTTCCTTTTCTTGTTTTTTTACAGTAATTGTACCTGCTTTTTTATGCTCTTCCTTACAACTTACCACCAACATGAAAATGGCCACTAGCCGTAACCCAAACCCTTTTCTGATAAACATGATTAAAATAATTTGTGCTTGAAGATACAGATTTTTAATATTTAGCCCTGTAATCAGTCAATAAACAACCTTAAATAGAATCATTAAAAGAATTGGTTCAACCTATAAGCCAAAGGGGTAGTTAATAGATTTAATTGGAGTAATAATTATCATATTTATAACAGAAATATTTTAATCTAGACTTTTAAATGCTATACGTATTATTTATTCTGAAGTACCTCACTATCCTTAAATCCAATACGCTCAGCTTTTGCTTCAAATTTTATTTTTTTTGGTAGAGGTTCTTTGTAAATAGACCACTTGGAGTCTTGTGGCACTTTCCAGACAATAGTTGCATCTGTACGTTCATTAAACAAATAAACGCCATCTTCTTTTTCTTGTATTTCCATAGGTGGCAACTTTGGCTGTTCCCCTTTTACCAACCAATTCTCTATTAATATTCTTTCATCTATTTCCCCTAAATCTTTGGTATTCTTAACCCAATCCTTAAGTAGGGCTCTATACCTGTCTATTGAATATTTGTATGCCGGGACCAATGCTAAATTGTGTAGTTCCTTAGGGTCTTTTTGCAGGTCATAAAACTCTTCTACAGGCTTGTCTTTCCGCATCCATATAGAAGATAAGCCAGACAATTCTTTTAGGCTATCTAACCTATTCAATTCTTGCATAACACCCATTTGCTGCCTATAGGCAACCGGCAATGCCCTACTAATATTCGTGTTATAATTTTTTATGTACTTAAATCTATTGGACCTAACAGCTCGTAACCGATCATAAAGTTCATCAAACCTATCTGCCGTATGAAAACTATATTTAGGTTTTCGCTGTTCCTCATACTCCCCAAATTGAGCAATTCCTTGCATAACTTTTGGTGGGTCAATACCGGCAATGGACAATACCGTTGGCGCCAAATCTATAAAACTTAATATACGCTCATCTATACTGCCCGCATTCTTGTTTTTAGGAAATTTAATGACCATGGGCACTTTTAAACCAGTATCGTACAATGCTCTTTTATACCGTGGAAACGGACCACCATGATCCCCATAAAAGAAGATATAGGTATCGTTGTATAAACCGTCTGACTTCAATTGGTCCAAAATTTTTCCTATTTGATTATCCAATCTTTTAAGGTTACTGTAATTTACGGCAAGATCATGCCGTACTATTTCCGTATCGGGAAAATATGGTGGCACCGTTACGTCTTTTGGACTTACATAAAGTGTGTCTTTACTTCTGGCCCATATTTGGGATTCATGACACACCGAAAAATTAAAAACGCTAAAAAATGGCTGACCTACAGAACGGTTACGCCAACTATGCGTATTACTAGATTCATCCCAAGCAGCATCGGTCTTCTCAAAGTTATAATCTTCTTTAGGCCCGTTTGATGTGTAGTAACCAATTTTTCTTAGGTATTCGGTAAACATTTTAACTCCATCGGGTACCAATGGAGAATAGCTGGGAATATTGATACTTGGTTCGTTATCACCATTAGCATAGGCATTATATGTTCGCATATTGTGGGTTCCCAAAGTTGAGGGATACATTCCAGTAATAATAGCGCTACGGGCCGGTGCACAAACCGCAACGGGAGATACTGCATTAGTAAAAACAACCCCATCTGCCGATAAGGACTCTAAATTAGGCAAGGATTGTATAGAATCCCCATACATAGGAAACCAGTCTGGTGATTGATCCTCTGCAACCAGCCATACAATATTAGGTCTAGAATCTCCTTTAACGCCTTCCGTTGCCTTTTGACAAGAAAACAACAGCATATTCATTACTAAAAATACAAACCATCTCATAGTATTAAATATAAAGAAAAAACCTCCTATTTAATTAAAAATAGAAGGTTTCGCCTTTAGTTGGTAGTTGGTTTACTTTAAGCTTTTTAAATACTCTAAGCTTTTAGGCACTTGGGTAACCACATTAGAAGATTCATCTTCTATGAACATATATTCTATACCCAATTCTTTTGCTTCTGCCACTATACCTGCTATATCTATTTGTCCAGAACCTAATACAACATTGGTTTCATCATCTTCATGACCTGTATTATTACCTTCTACACCTTTTTCCATATCCTTTAAATGCAGTAAAGTAATTTTCTTAGGATATTTCTTCATCAGTGCCAAAGGGTCTTCACCTCCATGTTGTGCCCAAAATACATCCAGTTCAAATGTATAGCTCGTTGCATTCTTGGCCATATAATCAAACAAAGTACCATTTTTATAGGGTCTAAATTCATAGCCATGTGGATGATAAACCAAAATAAGTCCGCTTTTCTTTAGCTTTTTTCCCGCTTTGTTGAACACTTCCCCGGCATGTTTGGTTTCTTCCAAGGCCCATTTATTACCTTCATGGGGTACCCATGCGCACATGACATATTTGGCGCCAAAATCCTTGGCTTCCTTAACAACTTTATCCACATTATTTTCCAAGTCCTCAAAACTGGCACCTATACTGACCATTTCTAATTTATGCTCAGCAAGTAATGCTTTATACTCATCCATTGGAAGATCATAGGTACCACCACCTTCTATCTTAGTAATGCCCCACTCGTTGATCAAACCTAGTGTATTGGCAACATCTACCTTAAACTGGTTTCTAAGACTATACAATTGAAGTCCTACTTCCTGTGCTTGTGCCAAATATCCGCAACTTAACAGAAGGGTGGCAATAATTATTTTCTTCATGGTTTAATCCTTTTATGTAAGTAAATTGCCTTCATCATCCCACTCGGCAATGACATTTCTTTTGCTTTGGTCTACACATTTGGCGATCCATTCCGGATCATAGGCAACACCGTGTTGATCCAGTACATCTTGTGGAACGCCGTCCCAAACATTAGGGGTATTACCCTTGTAGCCCAAGTCCGCAATACCCACCTCTGAGGTATAGTACCCTGTAACCGTAAGACCTCTCATAGTGTAGAAAAATTGAATTTCCAAAGGTTGTTCGCTCAAAGGTTTTTCCGTATCATGCCAGCATATTTCGTCACAAATCTGCTTTTTCTGTTCTAAGGTTGCCGATTTAAATTCAGTTCCAAACTCGGTATTACTTTTATGGTCCAACCACATTAGACCTCCAAGCAGTGTAGGAGCCATTTCCGGAATATCTTTCCCCATAAATTCCACCAATTCCGGTACACCGGCCTCTATTGGTCCGCCATGCGGTTCTTTAGGAGGAAGTATTACGACTGCCAATGCGGCTATTGTTTCCATCTCATGCTCGTTGAACAATTGTTCTGCATTCAATTTTTCTATACGTTCCAATTCGGCAGGCGTTCTACCAAAATATTTTTCGGTACTGGTAGTGATGGTTTCGTCTATAGACTCGCCATTTTCAGTCTTACAGGAATTGAACACCAATCCGCTACCTGCAGCGGCACCACCAAGTATTAGGGTTTGTAAACTCTTTCTTCTATCCATCTTCTAAATATTTTGTGCCTTTAACTGTTCTATAATATAATCCGATGCTCTCCATGAAAGTGCCATAATGGTCCAAGTACAGTTTTTATCCGCTTGAGATACAAATACACCTGCATCCACTATAAACACATTATCTACATCATGCAATTGCTGAAATTTATTGGTTACCGACGTTTTTGGGTCATCACCCATTCTAGTGGTACCGACTTCATGGATAATCTCACCGGGTTTATGTAAACCGTAGTCTTGGTCCTTACCAGGTTTCTCCCCTAAATAATGTCCGCCCATGTTATGGATGATTTCCTCAAAAGTATCATGCATATGTTTTGCCTGGTTTCTTTCGTATTGCGACCATTTATAGTTGAATTTCAATACCGGAATACCATACTGATCAACCGTGGTTGGATCAATCTCACAATAATTGTCATAGCTAGCAAGACCTTCTCCCCTGCCACCAAATCCTATGACAGAACCATAGTACTTCTTAACATCGTCCCGTAAACTATCTCCGTATCCTCCAGACTTTAGTCCAAAATATTTATTCATTGCATTTGGATCCCAGCCAAAACCATAATTAGGCTGACCCATTCCGCCCCAGACCTCTATATGATATCCTCTAGGGAAATCCAGCTTGGAATTGTCTCCCCACCAAGGCGAGTACACGTGCATACCCCCTACACCATCTTCATTATAAGATGTTTTACGGTTCATTAACCCCGGTATTACGCCAGCAGCACTTGCACCGGTAGAATCATGTAAATATCTACCAACAAGGTTACTACTATTTCCTAATCCGTTAGGATGTTGTTTACTTTTAGAATTTAAAAGAATACGTGCAGAGCTACATGCAGATGCGGCCAAGACCACAACCTTGCCCCTAAGCTTGTATTCTTTTCTATCCTCTTTATTGATATAAGACACACCTGTAGCCTTACCTTCCTCATTGGTCGTTATTTCACGGACCATGGCATTAACGAACAATTTTACTTGGCCACCACTCTTTTGTGCCGGGAATATTAAACAGCTACCTGCTGAGAAATCCGCATAAATTTGACAAGATCTACCACATTGTCCACAATAAAAACAAACCCCACGATCTTCATTGATACGCTTGGTCAACATTGAAAGTCTACCAGGTATGACCGGTATATTGGATTTTTTTGCTCCGTTGATATAGAAAAGCTCATGCAACCTTGGTTTTGGGGGAGGAAGAAAAAATCCGTCAGGATCATTTTCCCTGCCTTCATTGGTCCCAAAAACCCCAATAAGTTTGTCCAATTTGTCATAATATGGCTTTACATCCTCATAACCTATTGGCCAATCATCTCCATGACCGTCCCTAGTTTTGCCTTTGAAATCCTTAGGTCCAAAACGTAAGGAAATACGACCCCAGTGGTTGGTTCTACCACCAAGCATTCTAGCACGCCACCATTTAAATTCAGTTCCTTCGGCATGGGTATACGGCTCACCCTCAACTTCCCAATCGCCCCAGGACATATCCCATTCTCCAAAGGCACGGGTAGTACCGGCACCCCTTCTTGGAGAATCATACGGTTGTTTTAACTGGGTCATTGTTTTTGGGTCTGCAGGATCAAAAAACGGTCCTGCCTCTACAACAGCTATATTTAGGCCGGCATCTGCCAACTGTTTGGTTGCCATACCACCACCGGCTCCTGAACCGACTATGATGACATCATAAATTTCTGAGGATTCTTTTATCTGCATAATCTTTCTATTTGTTCAAGCATACAATGTAAATATTAATAAAAAATTTAAGTACGTTTTTAGCTGAATAACCTAATATGTTCTACAGGCGTCTGCTTTCCTAATGCTATTGTCACCTAATTAATCTTGTTTTCATTCGCTCGTAAAGGTAGATGCAGGTAGGCCTGCTGCATTAAAAAGAGCACCTATGTCCGTACTTTTCCAAGCATAACGAACATGAACAGGTGTTTTAACCTGTTTTGCAAGTACCCTGACCATATTGTTTTTTAATTTTGCCTTAGCAGGATACCATACCCCATTTTGATCACTAATTTCAAAATGGTCAAGTGGTCTGCCCTTAACAAACATACCTTCGTTATTTTTAAAATGAATATTTATAGCATTTCCATCAACCTCTTTAAAATCAAATAACGGCCCGTAAACTTCTTCATCCAATTTATTGTAATAATTTTTAAGGGCTATTTTAGCGAGCCTTAAACCTACATCCTGTTTGTTTTGTGGATGTATATCATCTATTGTACAAATATCACTGGTCATTGCCATTCCGGTATTCTTTAAGGACAAGGTTCTACGCTGTTGATCCCTTACGATACCTCCTTCATAGGTACCACCATACTGAAAGGGTGCAATTTGTACAAAGTAAAATGGAAAATCATATTGCCATGCAGTTCTCCACGAAGTAATCATGTTTGTAAAAAGTTTTTGGTATGTGGATGCGTTCGCTGTATTGGACTCTCCCTGATACCATAATACTCCCGTAATCTTAAAATCAGAAAGTGGGGCGATCATAGCATTATAAAGAACGGATGGCGCTATGGTAACCCATTTATTTGGCGCTATTAATTCATGGGCCTTTACCAAATCTGGATGCGAGGCAAAAACCTCTTTTGGTGTCCAAACCTCTGCACAGGATGCACCCCAAGAAGCATCGATCAAGCCTACGGGTATATTTAATTCCGATGTCACCTTTTTCGCAAAAAAATACGCTACGGCACTAAAATTGGGCATCGTTTCCGTAGTACAAGCCTCCCACGTACCCGCCACATCATCCAAAGGATAATCTGCCGTTCGTTTTTCTACGGTAAATAACCGTATTTGATCATTATCCGCATTGGCAATTTCAAATTCCTTATTATTTATAGTGCTGTTGGCGCTCCACTCCATATTACTTTGGCCAGAGCAAAGCCAGACTTCGCCGATCAAAACTTGGGTAAATACTATTTCATTTTCCTTACCTATAAATTTAATGGTATAGGGGCCCCCGGCTTTTGGCGTGTTTACAGATATCTTCCATTTGGCATCATTGCCTGTTTTTACGTGAACGGATTTATTGTTCCAGCTCGTAAATATTTCAAATTCTTCATTGGGGTTGGCCCAACCAAAAAGCTGTACTTCTGTTTCACGTTGTAGCACCATTTTATCCGAAAAAATTTTCGGTAAGGTAATTTCCGCTTGTACAAAGGTTGATGAACAGATAAAAATCAATAAGAAAAAAAATCGCATTGAATCATTAAAAATGTTAACAGATTTAAATATAAGCAATAATTCATCTTATTTTTTAAATCTAATTAATAACTACATACTTTTTATTGGTAATTTCATTTTAAAGAAACCATTCAATAATACACACCTATTTAATAAATACTTGCTCATGTCCGATAGCCTTCAACGCCGAAATTTTATAAAAGCCGCTTCAGCATCCTTGCTCCTATCGTCCTTTGGAACCTATGGATTTGAATTTTTTAAGGATGAACGTCCCAAAAAAGTGGGACTAATTGGTACAGGTTGGTACGGCACAAGTGATGTATTACGTTTAATTCAAGTAGCCAACGTAGAGGTAAACGCTCTTTGCGATGTTGATTCCATTTTCTTGGAAAACACGGCCAAATTAGTAGCTCAAAGACAAAAAAACGGACAAAAACCTAAGTTATTTACGGACTATAGAAAAATGCTCAACGCCATGGACTTTGATATTGTTCTCATTGGTACTCCTGACCATTGGCATGCGCTCATGTGTATAGCCGCCTTAAAAGCCGGAGCTCATGTTTATGTGCAAAAACCCATTAGCGTAGATGTCATGGAAGGAGAAGCTATGGTGGCTGCTGCTAGAAAATATAATAAAGTAGTACAAGTGGGCACACAGCGTAAAAGCACACCACATCTAATTTCAGTTAAAGAAGAGATTATTGATGCAGGATTGCTTGGCACCATTGGCCATGTTGATATGTGCTGTTATTATCATATGCGTGCCAATGACAACCCGCCCCTACAGGAGGTACCTGACAGATTGGATTATGAAATGTGGACGGGACCGGCACCTATGCGACCCTATGACGGACTGCCCCATAGACGTTGGTGGCGAACGTTTAGGGAGTATGGTAATGGTATTACCGGAGATATGTGTGTACATATGCTAGATACCGTACGATGGATGCTTCAATTAGGTTGGCCAAACCGTATTTCTTCAAAAGGAGGGATATATGTTCAAAAAAATGGCAAATCAAATATATCCGATACACAAACGGCGGTATTTGAGTACGACAATTTTAATTGTAACTGGCAACACCGTACTTGGGGCAATGCAGCGGACCCTGAGTACCCTTGGGCATTTAAGATCTATGGGGAAAAAGGTGTTCTTAAGGCCGATGTGATGAAGGCAGAATTTATTCCCGCCAATGGTGATGCCCCTAAGAAATTTGAAGTCTTATACGAACGTGACACCTACCCTGAAGACCTAAATGAAAAAGATATTGAACTACATGCCGCACCGGCTACCCGAAGACATATGCTCAACTTTCTAAACGCAATACAAAACAACACCAGACCAATTGCAGATATAGAAGAAGGTCATATTTCCTCTGCAAGTTGCATTTTGGCCAACTTATCCATGGATCTTAATAGGCCTTTGGTTTATGACCCTAAAAGTAAAAGGATATTGAATGATCCAGAAGCCACTCAACTTTTGCAACGTTCTTATAGAGGGCCATGGAAGCATCCTTATCCAGATACTATTTAATTACTGCAATTTTTTAGTAGAGTCCCTTACCAATAAACTAGTCTTTACCGTTTTTGTCTCATAAGGCAATCCCGGGTTTACTATTCTATTGATCAAAAGTTTTGCGGTGAGTTCACCTATATATTTTCCATGTTGACTAACCATGGTGAGTGATGGGGTTACATATTTGGATAATTGACCATTGGTGAAACCAATTATGGAAATATCATTAGGAACATTATAGCCCCTAGCCTTTACAATTTCCAAAACCTTGACGGCGGTAATCTCATCAAAGCCAATAATACCTTCTATGGTTTTATAATTTAATAAAAAGGACATGAGTAGATCTAGATCGTCCTTGGGCGTTAGGTTCATTAGCAATTTGGCATCAAACGGAATTTTAAATTCTTCCAATGCCTTTTTATACCCTAACAACCTTAATTTACCAACACTTGAACTACCTGTTGGGTTTACGACCGCAATGTTAGTACAGCCTATATTTATTAAATGCTTGGTGGTTTTGTAACCTGCTTCAAAATCGTCTACAACTACCTTGTCACAATCCAAAGCATCTGTTACCCTATCAAACAAGACAACAGGAATATCATTATTTATAACATCGGCCAACGCATCATGCTTATTTTCATTTTGTGTTTCTTCCGCCAATGAAATGATCAGTCCATCTACCGTACCCGAATCAAAAAAATCCAAGGTCTTACTTTCCTTTTCACTAGATTCATCGCTTATACAACTAATGATATTGTACCCGTTTTCATTGGCCACTTTTTCAATACCGTAAAGCACTTGAACAAAAAAGTAATTAAGGATATTGGGTACCACCACTCCAATGGTTTTGGTACTTCTATTTAAGAGGTTAAGCGCTAACCTATTTGGTTTATAGTGCTTGGCTTTTGCATATTCCTGAATTTTGGCCTTTAGCTCGGCACTAATTTCATGACTATCGTTCACAGCTTTGGAAACTGTTGAGATAGAAACCTTAAAATGCCCCGCAATGTCCTTTAACGTAACTTTCTTCATGCATTTATTGATTTATATGAACCTACTGCAAACTTAGCAAACCTTTTACACCAAAAAGCAAACTGTCCCAAAGGAAAACCATGGGACAGTAGGCTATTTTACAATTCAACCGACCCCTCTACCAACATATGTTATGCCAATATTAGGGATTGATAAATTATATATATTGGTTGATGATATTCTCGAACAACTCTTGTTTACCACTCTGCAATGTTAACTCTCCATTCTCCTTTGCAATATTGTAAAGGTCGGTGAAATCCAGTTTTCCATTTTCAAAATCTTTTCCTTTTCCAGCGTCAAAAGAACTATATCTTTTTTCTCTTAAAGCGTTGTAAGCCGATGAAGAAATAATCTTGGCCGCAGTTATCAATGCCCTTGCAAATGTATCCGCTCCGCCAATGTGGGCCAAGAACACATCTTCAAGATCAGTACTGTTTCTTCTGATCTTGGCATCAAAATTTACACCACCACCTTGCAATCCGCCAGCGGCCAAAAATACCAACATCGCTTCTGTAGTTTCTTGAATATTGTTAGGGAATTGATCGGTATCCCATCCGTTTTGATAATCACCTCTATTTGCATCTAAACTGCCCAACATCCCTGCTTTGGCGGCAACGGCCAATTCATGTTGAAATGTGTGCTGAGCCAAAGTTGCGTGATTTACCTCAATATTCATTTTAAAGTCTTTATCCAGGCCATACTCTCTCAAGAAACCAATTGCCGTAGCAGAATCAAAATCATACTGATGCTTCATAGGCTCCATTGGCTTAGGCTCAATAAAGAAATTACCTTTAAACCCTTGTGAGCGGGCATAATCTCTAGCCATGGCCAAAAATTGACCCATGTGGTCCAATTCACGACCCATGTCCGTATTCAATAAGGACATATATCCTTCACGACCTCCCCAGAATACGTAATTTTCACCACCTAGAGCTATGGTTGCATCCAAGGCCAATTTAATTTGGCCACCGGCCCTTGCCAAAACATTAAAGTCTGGATTTGTGGCAGCACCGTTCATATATCTTGGGTTAGAAAAGCAGTTGGCAGTACCCCAAAGTAATTTTTTTCCAGATGCTTTTTGCTTCTCCTTTAAATACTCGGTTATGGTTGCCAATCTTTTTTCCGACTCTGCAAATGTAGGCGCTTCCTGAATTAAATCGAAATCATGAAAGCAGTAGTAATCAAATCCTATTTTTTCAAAAAACTCAAAAGCGGCATCGGCCTTATCCTTTGCGGCCTGCACTGGGTCAGATGATTTATCCCACTCAAAATTCTGGGTTCCAGGACCAAAAGGATCAGACCCTTGACCACAGAATGTATGCCAATATGCCGTAGAGAACTTAAAATGTTCTTTCATGGTCTTACCGGCAACTACTTGCTCTGGATTATAGTATTTAAAAGCCAAAGGATTATCAGATTCCTTTCCTTCAAACTTAATTTTATCTATTCCTTTAAAATATTCCTTGTTTGCCATTATGTTAATTTTACTTGTTGTTTATTATTAATTCCAATTCTTTTTTCCATGCCAAATACGCTTTTTCAAACGCCTTTTTGTCTTCTTGCGGACTAAAGGTCATTACGTAATCATTTTCTAAAATTGCTTTTCCGTAGGCTTCAAAATCCCCTTTATGTAAATTTGCCGCCCTAGCTGCACCGATTGCTCCGGTAGTGTTATATATTTCGATATCATAACCAATTAAAGTAGCTACCGTATTGGAAAATATTTCTGACCTAAATAAGTTGTCGTTCCCTGCACGCATTACGTTAACCTTTATACCGTCTGACTTCATGATTTCCATACCGTACACAAAGGAAAAAGCAATACCTTCCAAAGCTGCCCTACACAAATGCCCTTTACCATGATTATTCAAGTTCAAATTAAGAATCCTGGTGCCAACATCCTGATTTTTAAGCATTCTTTCCGCTCCATTACCAAACGGAATCAATGCTACACCATCTGAACCTATAGGTACGTCATTGGCAAGCTTGTTCATTTCATCATAGGAGGTTACATTTAGGTTGTTCAACAACCAACGGTACTGAATTCCCGCCCCATTAATACATAACAATTTACCTATTCTAGCAGGCTGCCCCGGCGTATAGTTGACGTGGGCAAAATTGTTTACCCTGGAACTTTCCTTCACTGATAAATTATCCGTAACCGCATATACCACACCAGAAGTACCGCCCGTGGCCGCTACCTCACCGGGTTTAAAAACATTTAACGTCAATGCATTGTTAGGCTGGTCTCCCGCTCTATATAAAATTGGCGTATCTATAGATATGCCACTTTCCAATGATCCTTTTTCATTCACCTTGGATTGTACTGAAAATGTATCTACGATATCCGGAATCAACTCTTTGTCCAAACCATAATGGTCCAATACCAATTGGGCAATGTCATCGTTCTTAAAATCCCAAAAAATACCTTCGGACAATCCTGATACCGTGGTATTTACCACACCAGATAATTTATAGGCTATATAGTCACCAGGTAGCATGATCTTATAGATTTTAGCATACACTTCCGGTTCATTCTCTTTTACCCATTTTAATTTAGAAGCCGTAAAATTTGCAGGTGAGTTTAATAAGTGAGTATCACATACCTCTTCCCCAATGTCTCCATATGCTTTTTGTCCAATTTCAACTGCCCTACTATCGCACCAAATAATTGATTCTCGCAAAGGATTTCCATCGCTATCTATTACCACCAATCCGTGCATTTGATAGGAAATACCAATACCGGAAATATCCGTTGTATTAATCTGATATTCCTTGCTTAAGCGTTTTATTCCACTACACACATATGCCCACCAATCTTCTGGTCTTTGTTCTGCCCAGCCATTTTTAATGGCCTGCATGGACATTTCTGTTTCCGGTTCGGTAACAACACCAATACTCTTGCCCGTAGCAGCTTCCACTAGCGCAATCTTAATTGATGAACTTCCTATATCTAATCCTAAATGATACATATTATGTTGTGAGTTGATTTTAGCCTTTATAAGTTAAACCAAAAATAACTACAATTGGGTCCTTATCATGTTTATGAGCACGAAAATAAATAGTTACAATAAGAAAATAATAGTAATTAAAATAAAAAAACCCAAAATAAACAACTGATTATCAGTTGTTTATTTTGGGTTTAACCATTCGAAAATTATCGAAAGGGTTTTCGTAAAACGCTATTTCCTTAGCAAATCATCTAATATTCCTCTAACTGGTTCTGCAAAGTTTCCAGTTTGGTCAACGCTTCTGATTTAGAGTTTACATCTAATTTTAAATAGATATTCTGAATATGGAAATTTACCGCACTTGGTGTTACAAAAAGTTTTTCCGCAATCATCTTATAAGTGGCCCCTTGACATAAAAAGTCCACAATTTGGTTCTCACGCTCAGAGAAAAACGCAAATGTTCTTTTATGAAAGTTGCTGATGAATTTTTTTACAATATCATTGCTCATTGCCGCACCTTCTTTTTCTATACTGCTTAAGGCATGTTCTAACTTATCTAAAGTCAAAGGTTTGGTCAAATATCCGTTTGCTCCTTTCTTGAAAGCTCTTTTAATTACATCAAAATCATTGATCTCACTGAACATGATGATTTGAATGCCCCATTTTTTTTTCTTGAATAATTTAATGGCGTCTATTCCACTAAGGTCTTCCAAGTCAATTTCTGTTAATACTATTTGAGGCTGAGTGTGTTTAAAATCCTTTAAAGCAAGGTTGGCGGAAGCATAAGTTCCAACTAGTTCATAATTTTCCAATGCATCAAAATGGTTTTTGTAAACAATATGCATTGAGCTGTCTCTTTCCAAGATTATTATTCGAGTCTTTGTATTTTTCATTTTTTCCAATATTTAATGATGTCATGCTGGGAGCTGCATAACAAAATGGTAGTTTTAAATAGTTTTAGAAATCTAAATACGTGCTGAAAAGTTAACAATAAGTACTATACATCCTTTTAACCTAAATAAGGCAAAAAACCTGATAAAGTTTATTAAGAAATATCTTATAGAAAACTGAACTGAAGCAGTTATTTAAATTTCGTTGAACATTATAAATCTAGCTATTGAGTTGCCAAGATTTAAAATTGTACACATTAAAGCTTAAATTAATTTTTGGAAAAATAAATTCTGAAAAGCGTTCAGAAATTGAAAAATTACGATGATAGAAATCGCTTGAAAATAGTAGGTAATTGTTTTTCATGGTTTTGGGGGGATTTGGGGTTAAACAATGTTTACAATTAGTTTGTTTTGAGCAATATAGCTCAAAATATAATATGATCGTTAAAAGTATAGGAATTTTCGTTCAAATGCACAATTTTAATTAAAAACGATACCGTTCATCGATATTTTTTAATCTTTAAAGGAAGTATTTAACGGCAACATCACTACAAAAAAAAGGAGGGGCACCCGTTATCCCCCCGGACAACACCCCTCCTTTTATTGACAATTTAAATCAATCATAAATCCCCGTAATCTAAATCATACTATTTAATACTCATAATCATCATCTTCAAATGTATTGGACACGGTTGCAGTAGTTTCATTTACCTGCATGATCCATTTTTCATCGTTATACTTACCGTTTAAATTTGTACTAGCGGCCATTTGCGCCTCATTCTTATAATCATAGTCTGCCAAATACACATAGTAAAGTCCGTTTTCCTTATTATAAAACTGTTTAGGATTTAAACCCTTGGACCTTAAATCTTTCATAAAAGCATTTAGATATTTTGTCTGGCTATATACATTGGCAATAACATAATATCCAGAATTCATATCAATAACATCAGAATCTATAGTCATCTTAACGGGTAATTCTTTAAACGAAGCTCTTCTACTATTAGTATAAGCCGCCGTTGTTGGCGCATCTTTTTTAGGCTGCTCATTAGATACATAAGCCGTATTTTCCTCTGCACTAAAATCCTGTAATGAATTTTTTATCGTAGCATCAATATCATTTCTAAGCATCCTTACTATAAGGTCAAACCTTTCTTCAAAAGCTGCTATCCTTTCTTCTTCAATAGAATCTTGCCTCATGATCAGTTCATCTAAAACCATTTTATTCTGGTAAGCTAAATCTGTACTAGTGGCACTGTATGTTTCTTTAATATTGGTTTTGGTTTTACGAGATTTTCTAGCATTGTCACGCTCTTCAATAAGATGTGCAATCTGTTCCTCATAATTTCGTACAATATTATCTATTTGGTTATCTGAATCATTATTTGCCACCGTTATACCTAAATCATCATCCTTAAAGGTATAGGCCAATGTAATTTCATGGTTCCATCCCAAATTGGCATCTTGTTTTGCTATATCTTTTTCCATAAGATACCCTAAAGACATTTTCTCACTTAGATTAAAACCAAGTCCGGCTGATACACCATATTCCTGATCATAAGTGGTTTGGATCCATCCGTAGTTGGGCATATCCAACAATAAAGAACCAAAATAATACAGGCTATTGTCATAATTTTGACCTACTTGGACCATAGGCATGAACCTTGCATTTTCAAAAAGCCCTCTAGAATTCTTAAAGTCATGCGTATACTGCATGGAAGCTTTTACACTTTTAGTAGAAAAATCCGTTAGAAATTCATTTGTAGTTTGGTTGTATTTCACTAAATCTTCTGCATAAAGACCAAAATCAAACTTGCCCAATGATAAATTAATACCTGGCTGTACAGCTATTTTACTCTCTTTTCTAGCCTCGGAAAGTTCCGGATCTTCTTCACTTGTAACTATTCTGTTCTTATCTAAACCTTGATTAAAATAGGTGATATTGGTACCAAAGGTTAAGACAGATTTTTCTGCAAGACGCACTGATGTAGCATAGTTGGCATTAAAACCAAATTCTTGGACTACACCTGCCCATTGGCTATACACGCCAATACCTACGGCTGTATTGTCACTTAACTTATTACTGAAACCCAAGAAATAGTTTTGACTGTTGTCATCAAATGTGGCATATTGGTTTCTATGAAGAATATTTAAATACGATTTATTTTCCCGTACTAGCGAGTAGGTAGGATTTATAAAAAACCTATTGAAGTATAATTGGTTGTGGTATGTACTACTTGACCCAAGATTAGCATTGGTTTCCTGGCCTTTTACAGTCTGGATCAAAGCCAACAAGAACAAAGCAATAAGAAAACTATTGATTTTAAATGGACTTTCCATAACGTATGATTTTATGATTAAAGATTTTTTTGTCTGGGGGTTTGGGGGGTAAACTATATAATGAATAATTGGGGGAGACTATTCATCGTCAAAAACAGAACTGGAATATTGTATTTGTTTATCTGTATTAAAAGCTTCTAAAAAACGGTAATCCCTATCTTTTTCACTTGCTGGTTTATCATTAAGGTTAAAGGCTACATATTGACCTGCACCTGTAGCAGAATCCCTATTGGAAACTACGAACCCAGAACCATCTTTTTGTAACCTATTTACCGAAAATTCATCATGGATACTATTGATATTCTCTCCCATGTTCACTGCTAAACCAACTTTTCTTTCGCCCACCTCAACCAAATAAACATCAAGGCCACCATAACCGTCATGACCTTCTGATGCAAAAACCAATTGATTATTGGATAGCGGATTTGGGTGCATATCATCTTTGGAGGTATTTACTTTTGCCCCAAGGTTCTTTGCCATTCCAAGGCTACCATTTTTATGAATTGTGGCTACGTAGATATCATAAGCCCCATAGCTTCCGGGCATATTAGAAGCAAAAAACAAACGGTTACCATCTGGAGATATTGCTGGATGCTTAGCGGAATAATCTGACGGACATACCGCTACCTCCGTGATTTTTTTCCATTCACCCGCTACTTTATCCGCCTTATAAATTTTGTGGACCTTACGCTTTTTTGAAAACAGCCCAGTAACCGGCTTACGATAAGTAGCTTTACTAAAATACGCTGTATTACCACCATTTGTCAATGCTACCGGTGGTGCATATTCACCTGATACCGGCACATTTGATCCGGTAGATACCAACCCTGCATTAGTGGATGTCGTATTCCATGGCAAAAATTTTGACCTGTTGTTAGAAGAAAGCTCCGTAGGGGCTACATAATGAGTCATTTTGTAATCTTCCTTTACTAACTCTGTCCAATTCTCATCACTAATTTCATTTTGCACTTTTTTACCCAATTGGGAAACCGCATGCTCGTATCTTTTTTGATAGCTTTTACTCAGCGTACCATCTTCAGATACCTCCATTAGCCTACCATACCAATACAATGCATTTTCGTACTTTTTGGAAAGAAAATTTGCGTTGCCAAGGTCCTCAAAAATTTCTTCATCTTCGTAACCCAGAGCTTTTAAGTTATTATAGTTCTCTGTTCTTTTAGATATTTCAGAAACCTTATGTTGTTGAAATTTGGTGGGCTCTTGATTCATGGCCAAATTTTGGCCATAACCCACAGTAGCCATGCAAGCGAGCAGAAGGCTACATTTAATTGAATTGTTCATGATTATAGATTTTGGGGTTTAATACCCCAAAGTTCCAATAACAAATTCAATTCATACTTAATAAAAATTCATAGGTTTTTTAAAATTATATGAAGCAAACCATTTACAAATCTACATAAATAATTGATTATCAATATTTTGTGATAATTTAACTACCCTGTGAATTTATTTCATTTTTTTTCTTTTTATCAGATACATATTTATATCCTAAATACGCCAATTGTAAACCTACTGCTGCAATCTTTAATTTTCTACTACGTACCAGAAGTTTTGCAACTCCAAATAAAGGTGATAATCCCATAATTAAAACAATTTTAAAGTGAACTCCAATTTACCATAATGTAGCGCTTGCGTTTAACTCTATCCGTTTAAAATATAGGCATAAACCACATCTAATTCCTTGCAAAAGTTTCTATCATTTAGGTTAATGATTACAGCAAAAGTCTTTTTGTTTAAGGTCAATCATTGGCACCTTAATATTATAATTTAGAGTAATTACATAACCGTAAGGTTACACACCTTACATAAAATAAATACTATGAACACAGATATAGAAAAAATTGAAAATCGTTTAAAAGATTTAGTATCTAAAAATGAGGATGCTATTAAAGGTTTTGAAAAAGCTTCTAAAAATGCCGAACAAGTTGGTATAAGAAGTTATTTTGAAAACAAGGTCGTGGAACGAATGCATTTTTTAAAGGAATTAAGGGCTGCGGCACCTGATTTGGATTTAGGAAGCGTAGAAATTGACGGCAGTACTGCCGGAGCCGTACACAGAACCTGGATGGATGTAAAATCATTTTTTTCCGGTGATAATGATGAAGCTATGTTAGAAGAAGCTGTTAGGGGAGACAAGGCAGCAATTGAAGATTATGATAAAGCTTTGGCAGAAACCATGATTCCACCAAGAATAAAAGAATTGATTAGGGAACAAAAGGAAAAATTACAAAACGACCTGGAAACTTCTGAAATATTGGAAGAACATAAATAAACACTAACCAAAAAAAAGCCCTTGCAATTGCAAGGGCTTTTTTATTTTCATAAACTGTACTACTTACATATATTATGTGGTCTTTAAGCTTTGTTTTCTTCGCTTTTTTTGTAACCATTGCTTGTAAAACTTTTTACCGAAATAAAGTATTAATGCTTTTTTCATAGTTCTAATAGGTTTTTAATTTATCCTTTCTTTTTCTTAATTGACGCTCCAATTCACGAACGGACTCACTTACCGACTCCTCAAAATTTTCGTTACTGGCCTCGGCAAATATTCTAGGTCCAGGTAAACTTAATCTAATATTACAGATTTTACCCGTTTCATGAGATGATGTGTTTTCGTCCTTAAAAAATACATCGGCCCTAATGACATCATCAAATTTAGCATGCAGTTTATCTAATTTCTCTTTGGCAAACGATTCAAGTCTTTCACTTGCCGTTACACCATCATATTCATATATAATATCCATATAATACTTTCTATTTATCTACATTAATCATCCAACCAATTCCAAAGCGATCGGTGCATCTACCAAAATGCCCCCATTCTCTCTCCCTAAATTCATGATGTACCTGTCCGCCACTGGACAAATCTTGAAATAATTGTTTTCCCTCATCCAAATTATCCAAGTCTACACTCATATTAATCTGGTTACCATTGTTCAAAGGAGTATCTGGAGAAGCATCATATGCCATAAAGTGCACACCTTTCCCCTTTAGCTCCGCATGTTGCAACTTTTGACGATAGGAAGAAGGAACATCTATTTCCTTATCTTCATAGGTTTGTCTGTTCTTTACCTCTGCACCAAATAAGTTGGCGTAAAAATTCAATGCCTCTTGGCAGTTTCCATTAAATGCTAAATATGCTTGTATTTTCATTTTTATAATGTTTTTATACAAGGTACCACAAGAAGCTTTTTTGGTTTGGCTTAAACCATTTTCTTATTGATTCATTTCATTAATTACTTAAAACTACCCCAATACTATCTTTTCGTCATCAATAAAATGAAAAAACGATAATTTTTCATTGGTGCCGGTGTGCATCAGGTTAGAGGAAAGTTCAAACAAGTGGGCCTCTGTTTCAAAGAAATGCATCATATAACCGGCGGTATTTACAAATGCAACATAATCACCTATGGAAGGTAGTCGTTTTAAACTTACTTTTCTTTTTAATAACACATCTCTTTCCAAACAATAAGCCCCGGTAAAAAACACCTCTACCGGTTCTTCCTCCTCCGCTTTATTGGTATGAACAATGTATGGGTCTAGCAAAAAATCTGCACTAGAACTCATCATCTGACTCATGTTCATTTCTAAGCCTACCAACCATTGCTTTTTGGCATCTTGCTTTCTGTGAACTACTTTAGCTATGGTTACACCTACTTGGTCTAACAAGGATCGGCCAGGCTCAATTCTAATTTCATAATTGTGTTTACGTAACAATGCCGCTACGGACAAACCGGTATCAGCATCTATATAATCCAATACTTCACGTAAAAAAGAGTCTTTGTGTACTTTATTAAAATAAGGATAGGTATTTAGTTTTCCATGTAATTTACCATCTATCATGCTATATCCTAATCCGTTATCATTAAATGTTAGATTGTTATTGCCTGATGAAACCCTTTCTTTCAAAGAGCTTTTAAAATTATTCCATTCACCTTCATCCTGTAAATAGTTCATAAGAATACCGCCACCCATATCTATAAATGAAATAGGGTACCCTTTTTGTTTTAACGCATTACCAATATTTATACTTGTCAATAATCCTATACTTCGTTGGTAGGTTGAGTATCCATCCAAATGAAAATGTAAGCCTACAACATCTAAATGATTAAATGTTTTTTGGTCTCCTATATAAGCAGCAACAAAGTTTGTTATGTGGTCTATATCAAACCCAAATCTGCTATATAATTTTTCACCATCTACTACAAATCCACTTATGCGAAAACCTACTTTTGCCCGTTTTCCTATTTTTTTGGCAATACGCTCCGTTAAAACGCATTCATCTTCATTATCCAAAATTATGGGAACATCATTTTTTATGGCCAAAGCTATTTGATTTTCATTCTTTATAGCCGCGGTCAACACCAAGTTCTCTCCATTTCCTCCCAATTCCAAAGATTGCTCCAACTCCCTGTAACTTGCCGTATCTACTCCTATACCAGATGCAAAAGCCTGCTTAACCAACCCTTTGGTCTTATTGGCTTTTCTAGCATAGAAAATCTGGAATTTTAAATCATAGGAATTGAACAACGCTTTATAACGTTCACAGTTATCATTAAAGGTTGGCAAATGATGAATGTTAATGGGTGAACCATATTTTTCCAATACCCCTCTTAATACCTCTTGATTATCTAAAATTTCGTGCATCCAATTAGAGGTTATCGGCGTTAATCCGTTTTTTTCATTGCCCTTATAATACATGTTCTTCTCTTTCATAATATGCTGTTGTTCCTTTTTTATATTCTAGGGCTGCCCAGGTTCTTTTTGCCCAATTTGTTGCAAAGTCATTACGGGTTCGTGAAAGGGTATCGTTATCATAGGTAATACCCTCTGTTGGTGTACCATAGAAAACTAAATCTTTATTGACTTTACCATATTCATTTATAGGATGACCATTTTTATCCAAGGCGATACAACCCGGTACATAAACCGATTTTTCCGTATTCCTAAAAGTTGCTACCAGCTTATTTTTATTTAAATTCTGATAGAGTTCATTTTGAAATCCGTGTTGTCCGGCCCTTGGTATGGTGGCATGGAGCAAGAATTGAATGCTCGTTTTTTTACCCTTATCCCCTATCAACGACCAACTGTCCCCTTCTACATCTTTTTCCACAAGAGCTGATTTTGCATAGGACAGGTTCAATAATCCACTTTTGACCAAGGCCAATATTTTCTGCATATTGACAATTGGCGGACCGTAGGCCAATCTGTTAAAAAGTCCGAAGTAATACGTATCAAACTCTTTATGTGAGGCTGCGTCCAAACCACCATAACTATATATTTTATTAAACAATGGACTTATTCTTCTCCATGTACTTACTGCTGCAATAAACGGACTTTTATCCGGTCCAATTTCAGCTTCGTCTATCAAAAATTGAATATAATCCTGTAGCTCCCTTTTTGTAATATTCGACTTTTTAGCAAAGGGATTCACGATATTTTGCCAACTAAAATATGGTGTATCACTAAACTGTTTGTGAAATTGCGCTACCTGCGATTTAATTTTATCAAAATCGGCATTTGCCTTCAATTCCAAATTATAATTTCTAAATAATGTGCTGTAATATGACCAGTAAAATTCTTTCTTTATTAAAGGTAAAAGAGAGGCATTAAAGTTAACCGGGCCATTCCCCTTAAGTTGTGCTAACGCATCCTTGGTAAAATAATAAAGGGGCCTATCATCCAATTCATTACCATTTCTTGGAACCATAGGTAAACCTGATCGGGAATACACATACAGTTGTTTAGGTTCCTCCCCAGATGTGAGATAAGTAAATGATCCGTCCTTGGTAGATGTAAATTTACCACCCCTACCTTCTGTCAATGCTAACAATGCATCTATACACGTTAACCCCATACCTTTAATGCCCACGGACGAACCCGGTGTTACCACGGATAGTTTTTCATTTGTTGGATATATAAAATCTATTTCATTTGTGAATTCATTTTGAGCATCAATATGAGATTTAAACGTAATATGCCCTGTGGTAAACAGAATTTTATTTACTGAGAGTTGTAATATTTCTTTCTTTTCATTCGTATAGGAAATCTTATAGAATAACGGACTCTCTTCTACATTTACCACCCAGCCAACATGGGGCACAATCTTTACATTATCCGGTATATGTTTTAGCAATTCATTATAGCCATCTCTTAAATACTTACCTACCATAGCCCTTGCAGCAAATTTAGTTGTGGTATCCTGCAATTTTGTATCATGCAACCAGGTACTAAAATCAGGGGTGGAAGGCGCAATAGGACTGGGCGATTCCTTAGGCCACATATTTATATTTTTATTGGCGTAATTCATAATCAGGTAATGGGGTTGGTCTGTTCTATATACATCACCTGCACCAAAAAATTGCGTAGCATTGAAAAGATGCACCTCAACTTTTCTTGTTACCGATTGATCTTTGATAAACGCCAAAAGCCGTTCAAAACCATATAATCCTTTGGGTCCAAACCCAACAATTGCAATCTTGTATACCTGTTGATCATTCATCTTACCTTTTCCTTTTACCATCCACCAAGAGGAGTAAATGCAGATTTACTTTCCGGTAATTCCTTCAATAACCAATCCTTACTGTATATGGTATCCAAATAGCGTTCACCACGGTCACATAAAAACAAAGCACAATTACTGTTGTCCTCAATTTTATCTGCATACTTTTTCACGGCACTTATCATACCACCAGAAGAACCGCCACAAAGAATGGCCTCTTTTTCCAATAAAGACCAACATCCTCTAGCACAATCCACATCATCTACATATATATAATCATGAATTTTTGACGTATCCAAAAATTGAGAGGGTACGCCAGCTCCGTGACCCGGAATAAGACGTTTTAATGGTGGTCCTCCAAATAATACGCTACCCACTGCATCTACAGCAATGATTTTGGTCTCTAGGTTATTCTCATGAATAAAGTCAGCACATCCCATTAAGGTTCCGCAAGTACTTGTGGCTACAAACAAGTAATCTAGCTTTCCTTGTAAAGCATCCAATATTTCTGTCATTGTGGTGTGATGGGTCAACGGGTTGTCCAAATTACCATATTGGTTGGTCCAAAAACTATTGGGCACGGTATTCAACAACCATTGTACGCGTGCCAACCTTGCTCCTAAAAAGCCGCCATCTTCCAAAGGTTCGGTAACCCTTTCTATATGAACATTATAGGTTTTAAGTATTTTCTCGGTATGCGAATTTAATTTAGGATCCACAACTACAATCAACTGAAGCCCAAAATGTAAACATGCCTGGGCTAGGCCAACCGCCATATTCCCAGAACTGGATTCTATTATGGTATCCCCTTTTTTAATGCTACCATCCTCCAAAGCTTGTCGCAGCATGAATAATGATGTTCTATCCTTAATGCTTCCTCCTGGATTTGCAGCCTCTAATTTTCCGTAAAGTTCAAACTTGTTAGTATTGACCATACGGTTAAGTTTTACAAGAGGTGTACCACCCACGGTTTCAATAATGGATTCTGATATTATGTTCGATATATTTTGAGCTATCATTTTCAACATATTTTAACCGTGTTCTTTCTTCTTATAAACATGGTGTCATTGTATTTCATAAAAATACCTGCATCCATAGCAAACCAATAGCACAATACCATCTATAAATAGCTCTTTTACTTATAGAAGCAATAATTTATAAATACAGCACATACTAATTTGGACAGCGCTGCATTCATACTTTTTTTAAATGGCTACAATGTTTTTGAAAAAATCACTTAAACCCACCAATTCACAGGGTCAATTTTAACGCTATTTAATTTTGATTTTATGAACTAGACATGGAAAAATTCCTTAATTTCAAGGGACTCTAACAAACAGCAAAAAAAATGGCGAATTTCAGTTTAAAAATTAACGGAAAAACAGAGCAAGTAGATGTTGACCCCTCTACTCCTATGCTTTGGGTGTTACGTGACCATTTAAATATGGTAGGTACTAAATTTGGATGCGGTATAGCCCAATGCGGTGCCTGTACGGTGCATTTAAATGATAATGCGGTTAGATCCTGTCAACTACCGGTCTCGGCAGTAGGGGAACAATCCATTACCACAATTGAAGGGCTTTCCGAAAATGGAGACCATCCTGTGCAACAAGCTTGGCTAGAAGAGGATGTTTACCAATGTGGGTACTGCCAAGCAGGACAGATTATGAGCGCTAGTGCATTTTTGAAAAAAAACCCTAATCCTACCGATGAGGAAATAGAAAATGCAATGCACGGTAATATATGCCGATGCGGAACGTATACACGTATAAAGAAGGCCATAAAAAATGCCGCTACGTTACAGAATGCATAGTTTTTTAACACCCTTAACCAAGGGACAATCCATTCCCTAAAAATTAACGAAATGACACTTATAAAAACATCATATAATAGACGTTCCTTTCTAAAAAGCAGCACGCTTGCAAGTGGTGGTCTATTGCTAGGGTTCAGCTGGTTGGCTTCTTGTAACCCTACACCGGAACAAGTAAGTAGAATGCCCAAAGAATGGTTCAATATCAACGCCTTCCTAAAAATTGGCGATAATGGTATGGTAACCATTGCTTCCCCAAACCCTGAAATTGGCCAGAATGTAAAGACAAGTATGCCCATGATCGTAGCGGACGAACTTGGCGTGGACTGGAACAACGTTATTGTTGAACAAGCTCCTTTGAATACAGATATCTTTCAACGACAAATAGCCGGTGGTAGCCAATCTATCCGTGCCAGTTGGGAAGGGTTACGTATGGCTGGAGCTACTGCCAGACATATGCTGATCGCTGCTGCTGCGGATACTTGGCAGGTACCCGCTTCGGAAATTTCTATTAACTCGGGTATTATTTCCCATTCAGGTTCCGATTCAACGGCTGAATTTGGAGAAATGGCATCCAAAGCTGCCACCATGCCCGTACCTGAAGAAGTAGAGCTCAAGGACACCAAGGATTTTAGCATCATTGGTACCGATAAACGTAATGTAGACGGCCCAAGTATTGTTACGGGAAAACCATTATTTGGTATCGATATTAAAGAAGAAGGTATGCTAACGGCCATGATCGTTCATCCACCAGCGTTTGGTATGACCTATAAATCAATGGATGCAGCGTCTGTTTCATCCATGTCAGGAATTAAAGATGTATTCCCCATAGATGTCTACCCAGATGAAATGGAAAAGCAATGGTCCGATGGTGGCGGAATTGCAAAATTAGTTGCCATTGTGGGTGAAAGTACTTGGCAATGTATGATGGCAAAAAAAGCACTGAACGTAGAATGGGAAAATACTTCTAACCTAGAAAGTACCGCATACCATGAAGAGGCATTGGAAAAATTATTAAATACCAATGCCAAGGAACCTGCACGAAATGATGGTGATGTGACCAAAGCGTTTAGCCGTGCCGCACAAGTAATTGAACGTACCTACAGCGCACCGTTCTTGGCACATAATACCATGGAGCCAATGAATTTTTATGCCAATGTGACTTCTGAACGAGCACTACTTAACGGCCCAATACAAACTCCGGAATTTTTGGAAAAATCCTTGGCATCACGATTAAACTTACCGGTCGATAAAATAGATATAAAAATGACCCGTATGGGTGGCGGATTTGGAAGACGTTTGTACGGAACTTTTGGAGTAGAAGCCGCGGTTATATCGCAAAAAATGCAAGCCCCAATAAAATTGGTCTATACCCGTGAAGACGATATGACCCAAGGCACGTACCGACCTACCTATAAAGTTAAATATAAAGCCGGCCTGGATAAGGAAGGAAATTTAATGGCATGGCATGTTAAGGGCGTGGGCTCCAACGATGACCTCATCTTTGAAAATAGGTTTCCTGCAGGCGCAGTAGATAATTATAAGGCAGAAAAATTTGCTCTTGAAACCAATGTTACTACGGGAGCATGGCGTGCACCCCGCTCCAATTTTGTTGCAGGTGCGGAACAAGCATTTATGGACGAGGTAGCAGAGGCCGCGGGCAAAGACCCTATTGAATTTAGACTGGAATTGTTTGATAGAGCTATAAAGGACCCGGTGGGCGACCCAGAAAAGAATGATTATGACCCGGAACGTTATGCCGGCGTACTAAAACTGGTTAAAGAGAAATCTGGTTGGGACAGTAGTATTAAAAATGGTAAGGCAAGAGGAGTATCTGCATATTATTGCCATAATTCATATGTAGCCCAAGTATTGGATTTGGCAAAAGATTCCAATCCGCCAAAAGTGGATAAAGTATGGTGTGCGGTAGACTGTGGAATCGTAATTAACCCAATGGCGGCAAAAAATCAAATTGAAGGTGGTATCATTGATGGTATTGGTCATGCAACCTATAGCGAAATGACTTTTGAAGATGGTAAGCCCCAACAATCCAATTTTGATACATATCGATTAATTCGCCATAAAGAGGCGCCTAGAGAAATTGAAAGTTATTTTGTAGATAATGGTATACATCCTACAGGGCTGGGAGAGCCTTCCTTGCCACCCGTGGTAGGAGCCTTGGCAAATGCCTTGTACAAAGCAACCGGACAACGATATTACAAACAACCTTTTATTACGGAAAAACCTGTTTTAGGTTAACTCCCTTATGCTATAGTGGAATACGAAAACGCCGCAACAATTAATATTGCGGCGTTTTCTATTGTATTACGTATTGATTAGGTCCCGGTTTAATTTTAAAATTTCATTTGACCGTTGTAAGCATTCATCGAACAAATCTTGGGTTACCTCTTTGGTATAAAAAGGCACCATTTCATTAAGTAATGCTTTACCATTTTCCGTAGACATTATCTCTGGAAACGCTTTTTCCAAAACCTCTAGCATAATTTTTACCGAAGTAGAAGCTCCTGGAGATGCCCCCAACAAACAAGTAATCTTACCGTCCTTACTGCTCACCAACTGGGTTCCAAATTCCAAGGAACCTCCTTCAAATTCATCTTTTTTGATCGTTTGTACTCTTTGACCGGCCACCAGAATTTCCCAATCCTCATTTTTGGCATCTTTTACAAAAGTTCTTAAGGATTTCATTCTATCCTCAAAACTCATGGCCACCTGTTCTATAAGGTATTTTGTTAACGGTAAATTATGCCAAAATACGCCCCACATAGCGGGTATATTATCAAAATTGATGGACTTTAATAAATCCATATATGACCCTTCTTTCAAAAATTTGGGGCTAAAACCTGCAAACGGGCCAAAGAGCAGCTCTCGTTTACCATTAATGAACCTTGTATCTAAATGAGGAACGGACATTGGCGGATCACCAATACCAGCCTTGCTATATACTTTTGCATTGTGTTGCTCAATTATATCCCTATTTTTACAGACCAACCATTCCCCACTTACCGGAAAACCACCATAGCCATCTTTCTCCTCTATCTCCACCTTTTGCAACAATAGCAGACTGCCACCTCCTGCCCCTATGAACACATGTTGTGCATCTAACGTACTTTTCTTACCTGTTGTAAGATTTTCCATTTTAAGCAACCAATCTTCATCATGGTCAGGATCTATATCCTCCACCTCTGTGTTAAACAATACCTTGGTATCATACTCTTTTTCAAGTATGGCAAATAGCTGCTCGGTCAACGATCCATAATTCATTTCGGTACCCCGATCTATTCGCGAAGCGGCCATAACCTCATCATTGGTTCGTTCATGCATCATTAAGGGAAACCACTGCTTCATTTTATTGGTTTCTCTTGTAAACTCAATGGTATTGAACATAAAATGTTCTTTAAATGCCTTATAACGTTTTTCCAAATAATCCGCGTTCTCTTTACCCTTTACCCAACTATGATGTGGCACGGGGTTTATAAATGATGATGGATTCTTTATTAATCCTTTATCAACCAAATATGACCAATATTGCTTGGAAATTTCAAACTGGGTGCAAATATCAATTGCCTTTTTTATACTTATATGGCCATTTTCTTCTGGTGTATAATTAAGTTCGCATAATGCGGAGTGTCCCGTACCCGCATTGTTCCAAGCTGCGGAGCTTTCTTGTGCTACTTTATCCAATCGTTCAACGATCAGCACATTAAGATCTGGCTTTAACTGTTTTACCAATAATGCTAACGTTGCACTCATTATACCTGCACCAACACAAATAAGGTCATATTCCTTTCTTAATTCCATTCAAAATAAAATTTTGTTGCTATCAATATTTTTGAAAAGTTAACTATTTCATCTGGTACTTATTCAATGCTTTTAAAATTAAAACCCATTCACCAAAACTAAAAAGCAGGTCGAATGACCTGCTTTTTAATCTATCTTATTTCATCAATTAGTCCATTACGAACTTAAATCCTGCGGTAACAATGCTAGAATTAAAAGTGGTGTCCCTATCATATTTATAAAACTTCAAGTCAATACTTTTAAGACCTAGTTTCCAAATATGCAGTGAGGTAAAAATATCCGTATACGAAACCCCTATACCCAATTGATTTGCGGAATATTCCGATAAGTCATAATCCGAAGTGTAATACGTATTTGTAGACAAGGCCTCTTCATAGCCAAAGAAATAATCTGCAGCTGTTTGATTATAATATCTATAGGAGGGATATACGGTAAATTGGTCCGTTATTTTTATAGGCACTTCTACACTAGCGGTGTGGGAACGAATACCCCAATCATCATTATAATAGCGATAGTAACTCCTTACTACCACGCTCTCATTGACGTACCAGTTTAAACGACCGCCCGCTACTATTTTAAAACGGCTATCCGGTAGTTGCTCTATGGCATCTGCCAATTGAAAATCTTCTATAAATGAATTGGCCACATCTGCAAAATACACCCGTTGAAACGGAGTGGACAATAACCCTTCTTGCCTAACAAAATCTAACATTAACGCGCCTTGCAAGTTCTTATGTAAGATTTGTGAAAAGCCAAGCCCCAAAGTATATGATTTTCTGGATTCATCCGTAAACTTCTCAAAAACAGGATTGTAATTACCGTTTCCCGTTATGGTCTTGTTAGAAAAGAATCCGTTTGCCAAACCATTGGCGCCACTGGCAAATGGCCTAAGTTCAATGGGATAAATAGAGTTCCATGTATCTAAATAAACATTGGCATTTACGCTAATCTCAGTGTTCTTCTCGTTAAATAATTTCGTAAGACCACCACCAAAACCAATAGAGGAATAATCATACTCCGCGGATACCGAAAACTTACCTGAAACTATGGTATTTCTATCATCTGAGCTATGACTGTAAGAGCCCGTAAAATTTGCCCAAACATCTGATCTGGAAGCTCCAGAACTTGCCACAAAAGGGTCTGCCGTTTGTTCGCCATCAAAAGGGTCTACATTACTTGATGATGCCGATGTATAGGCAGAAATTCCTGCATCTATGGTCAATACATCATCATCGTTCAAAGGAATTGCCACGACCAATGTCCCCGTGACATCCGTAAGCTCCTCAGTACCCAAACCGCCACTCACTGCAGCATTATCCCCGTCTTGCGAATAATAACTGGTCAAAAAATCAATTTCCGTGGCCTCTAACACTCGCTTTTTATAGGTCTTGACGGAATCTTGATGCTGTTGGGCATATCCTGAAACCGTTAAAAGCATTATCATTACGCCTCCTATATATTTTAATACATTCATTCCTTGCAACATTCCGTTTTCATTAATTACAACCACAGCCTCCACCAGTTTTACCTCCATTGGCACCGGCCGCTGCTTCCCTATAAGAATGCATAATGGTTACATTTCGGTCCACTTTTTTATCCTGCAAAGCCATATCAGGGTCGTTAATATTGATTTTCTCATATTCCTTAAGAACCGTACAACTGCTTAGCGATGTTATAATGAGCAAAAAAACTAAAAATGATCGTATCATGATTTTTCTATTTCTATATTTTTTGAGGTGATGATATTTCCTTTATCGTCTATAATAATACATTCCACATTTGGTAACTGTTCAATACGATTTAAGCCTACTTCCTTGCCCATTACAAAAATGGATGTAGCCAAGGCATCTGCCAACTCTGCCTTAGGAGCAAAAACCGTAACACTGATAATACCTTTGGCCGGATACCCGCTGCGCGGGTCTATGATATGTGCATACCGTACATCATCAATACGTACATATTTCTCATAGTCCCCAGAGGTTACCACCGCCCCATTGGTAATAGGCAACAAGGCAAATACCTTGTTCTTGTTCATTGGATTGGTAATGGCAACTTTCCAGTCCTCACCATTGGGCTGTTTACCCCAGGTATTCATATCCCCGGATGCATTGATGATTCCAGCTTTCACCCCTTTGGAAATCAATAATTCTTTTGCCTTATCGGCAGCATAACCTTTACCTATGGCTCCAAAACCAATTTTCATTCCGGGCAGTTTTAAAAAGACCGTTTGTTGTTCTTTGTTCAATTCAATATTCTGAAAACCGATTTTTTCAACCGATGCTTTTATTGAATCTACAGATGGCATTTTTTTCATGCTACCATCAAACTTCCAAACCTTGTCCATTGATGCATAACTAATGTCAAAAGCACCATCGGTAAGTTTAGAAATGCCTATACCGCGTTGTATTAAATTAAATAATTCAGCATCTACTTTTACTGGTTGTAAACCTGCATTACTATTTATTAAAGATGTTTGAGAGTTTAAATCCCAAGAAGAAATCAACTTTTCTATTCTTGTTATTTCGTTGACAGCCAAATCTATATATTCATCAGCTTCAACTTGATCTTTACCCACTACCGTTATTTCAAAACGGTTTCCCATTAATTTCAAGGTTCGTTTATAGGGTTGTTGTGCAAAGAGAATTCCTGCAGAAAACAAAGTCAATATGAAAAGTACCTTCTTCAATCTATTTAATAAATGAATTTATTTCACTGATATATTCTTTGGGGGAAAGCTTTTTATAACTGGTTTCTCCAAACACTTTGCCATTGGCATTCATCACCACTACAAAAGGAAAAATGCCCTGTGGATTATAGCGCTCCGCCAAGGTCTTGTTTTTGTTCAATTGCTCTTCAGATAATGCATTTTTTTTTCTTCGTGGGAAATCTGCCTGTAGCATAACAAAGTGTTCTTTTGCGTAATCCTTAAATTCCTGTGTAGACCAAACTGCCCTATCTAATTTTATACAGGGCGCACACCAGTCTGACCCCTGAAATACCAGTATTATGGGCAGATTTTTTGCTTCTGCTAATTCCTTTGCCGTGTTAAAGTCCGTCTGCCAATCCTGGGCAAACGTAGCACTGATGCCAAAAACCATAGTCAATAAAATCCATGCTTTATTTTTCATTTACAATGCTTTGCGTTACAAATTCTATTATTGTTCCTTTAATGCCCATACTTATTTAATCTCTCCCATAGTTTTAACTATTATTTACCTAAAATAGTATTACTTATCTACTTTATGATGTGCTCAAAAATCAACAAGAGGATATAGGTAATGCTATAATAACTTTTTTTTAATTTCATATTACTTTGAATATCTGAATTAATGGGTTCACAAGCTTTCTCCAATTAAATTAACAATCACCCATAATATTTTAACATTTCTTTAGAAACCTTCATTACAACATCCCGTAGGTATTAATAGAAATGTAATCTAAAATCTAAATATCATGGAGAAAAAAATTATTAAAGTTGATTCCAATAATAAAGCCAAGGACCGCCGTAGGTTTTTACAACTTAGTGGTATGGGCCTTGTAGGTGCCAGCTTATTGGTGGCGTGTAGCAATGACGATGACGGTATGGCAATGATGCCTCCAGAAGGTGAAGATGGAATTTTTGATTTAGGTTCTGGCGATTTAGGTGTTTTAAACTATGCCTATGCCCTAGAACAATTAGAAGCCGATTTTTATACTAAAGTTGTTAATTCTTTTTATGCAAATATTAGCGATGAAGAACGATTGGTGCTGACCGATTTATATAATCATGAGGTTAACCATAGAGATTTTTTCAAGACGGCTATTACAGCGGCGGTAGGTAGTAATACAGAATTAGTTTTACCAACGTTAGAATTTGATTATGGAGATTTAGATTTCAACAACAGAGACCAAGTTTTAGGTACTGCAAAAATTTTGGAAGACACAGGTGTTGCCGCTTACAATGGTGCAGGTAGACTTATAACTAGCCCTGACTATTTACTTTTAGCCGGTAAAATTGTTTCCGTAGAAGCAAGACATGCTTCGGCCATTAGAACATTGATTAATCCGGGGTCTGCTGATTTTGCCGGTGATGATACCGTTGATGTAATGACCGGATTGGATGTAGCACTTGATCCATCGGATATTCTTGCTGCAGTAGGTGCAACCGGATTTATAACTACACCGTTCACCGCAAACAATTTACCTTAAACAATAACCTGAAAAAAAAAGTATTATGAGTATTATAAAATTTTTAGATGAATTTACTACAGATAATTTACTGGATAGTAAATCTTCACGAAGAGATATATTTGGAACGTTTGGTTCACTAACCAAAAAAGCCGCTTTGGCCGCTGTTCCTTTTGGTTTGGCTACCATGCCCAAGAAAGCATTTGCACAGTCTATGTCCGCAGATCCGGTGGGTGCTTTGCAATTAGCACTTACATTGGAGTATTTGGAAGATGAATTTTACGATTTAGCCTTACAATCCGGAGTGTTACCTTCTGGTAGACCAGAAACAGTTTATATGCAGATTTCCAAACATGAACAGGCACATGTAGATTTCTTGATTGCCGGTTTAGAAGGAGCTGGTGTAACCCCGGTAGAGAAACCAACTTTTGACTTTACCGCTGGTGGAACGTTTGACCCTTTCAACAATAATGGAACAGGACAAGAGACTGCCTATGCCCAATTATTGGCATTGGCACAAGCTTTTGAAGATACCGGTGTAAGAGCATATAAAGGACAAGCAGGAAATCTTCTAGGTTCTGAATTCTTGACCGCAGCATTACAAATTCATTCTGTGGAGGCAAGACATGCATCGGAAATTAGACGCCTAAGAGGATTAAAAGGATGGATAACCAATGCTGAAAGAGGCACGGGAATGCCCGAAGCTACCCAACCCGTTTATAATGGCGAGGAAAACATTACCCAAGGTGGCGTTGATGTAACGACATTAGGCTCTGGTGACCCATTTAGCATGGGCGCATCTACCGAAGCTTATGACGAACCATTAACCGGAGATGAAGCTACAGCTATTGCCAGTCTTTTCATTGTATCGGAATAGGTAACTATTGTTTAGATTAGGTTTGTAAAGGAGGTTGTTTTAAAGCAATCTCCTTTACTTATTTAATGATATAGCTAATCACTATTCCTTCATTTATTCAATAAGACCTGCAAAAGAACTTTTTTAATCTAACAACATTAATTACCTGAAACTATAACAATGTGGTATAATTCCGGTCCCAATCTTTCCACACTACTTCATAACCTTGGGATTGAATCATTTGTTTAATTTCTGCGGTACTGCGCTCGTCAGATATTTCAAATTGTTCTAAGGATTCCGGTGCCACTGCATAACCCCCAGGATTTGTCTTGGATTCCGCGCTTATAGAGGTAATGCCCAGATTTACGATATTATTCCTAAAAACTTCACTTTCCCTAGTAGACATGGATAATTCCACATCCTCATCCAACAATCTATAGGCGCAAATTAACTGTACCAAATCAGCGTCGGTCATGGCTACTTTTGGTTCTACATCGCCTTGATGCGGGCGTAACCTAGGAAAGGAAATGGAGAACTTTGTTTTCCAATACGTCTTTTGTAAATATTTTAAATGCAAAGCCGTATAGAAACTATCTACCCTCCAATCTTCTAGACCAAAAAGAGCGCCTAAACCAATTTTATGAATGCCTGCCCTACCCAAACGGTCCGGTGTCAGTAACCGGTATTCAAAATTTGATTTCTTTCCTTTGGGATGATGGGTTTTGTACGTGGCCTTATGATAGGTTTCTTGATACACCAATACGGCATAAAGCCCTTCTGCGATCAAGGTTTCATATTCTTCCTGATCAAGGGGTTGTACTTCTATACTAATATTTGAAAAATGTTCACGAATTAGGGCAATGGCATTTTTCAGGTAAGATACACCAACGATTCTATTGGCTTCACCTGTTACCAAAAGGATATGGTCATAACCCAAACTCTTTATATACCTTACTTCATCCAAAATCTCCTTATCCGTCAAGGTTTTTCGTTTAATCTTGTTGATCATGCTAAACCCACAATAGGTGCATATATTCTGGCACTCGTTGGACAAGTACATGGGTATATACATTTGCATGGTTTTTCCAAAACGTTTTTTGGTCAACGCACTACTCCGTTGTGCCATTTGCTCCAGATAGGGTTTAGCGGCTGGTGAAATCAAGGTCTTAAAATCTGAAAGGGTAATTTTCTCCTTTGCCAATACCTGTTCCACATTGGCTCTGGTTACATTATAAATTTCTTTTTCCAGCGAATGCCAATTATACTGTTCAAAAATTTCCTTAAAACTAGTCATGTAAAAAAGAGGTTAACGGACTGCTTGCGACCGCGTGTTCTTGAATTGGTGCCAATTTTGCCAAATAAGCCATTCTACCGGCCTCTACCGCCATTGCAAATGCCCTACCCATAGCTACCGGATTGTCAGATACGGCAATTGCGGTATTTACCAGAACGGCATCTGCACCAAGCTCCATGGCATATGCCGCATGGGAAGGCGATCCAATACCTGCATCTACAATTACCGGAACATTACTTTGCTCAATAATAATTTCTAAAAAGTCTTTTGTTTGGATTCCCTTATTACTGCCTATGGGTGCGCCCAAGGGCATTACACACTGTACGCCTACATCTTCTAAACGTTTGCAAAGCACGGGGTCTGCGTGTATATAGGGCATAACAACAAACCCTAAGGCCACCAGCTCTTCAGCGGCTTTTAAGGTTTCTATTGGGTCTGGCAACAGGTATTTTGGATCGGGATGAATCTCTAATTTTACCCAATTGGTCTCTAAAGCTTCTCGTGCCAACTGTGCTGCAAACACGGCTTCTTTGGCCGACCGTACGCCAGATGTATTTGGCAAAAGGTGAATATGGTCGCCTTTTAAATGCGTTAATATATCATCTGAGGAATTCTTGACCTCTACCCTTTTTAATGCCACGGTCACCAATTCACTTTTAGAGGCAGCAATGGCTTGCTCCATGTTTTCAGAACTTTTGAATTTTCCAGTTCCGGTAAACAATCTTGATGCAAACGTTTTATTGGCTATTGTTAAATTATCTGTCATGATTTTCATTTTTATAGGCTGTCCAAACCTGTTCCTGTACATCGTCCTGAAGTAATTTTTTAAAATCTTTTATACGATTAAAATTAGTAGTGATTTCTCCGGATGCCGCTATTCCATATACTCCTGTTTTCAAGATTTCAGGCACATCCTCAATGGTAATTCCGCCAATGGCAATTATGGGAACCTGGGTATTCAATTCTTCAAGAATAGCTGTGTAGCCCGCTAGACCTAATACTGGACTCAAATTAGCTTTAGTCAATGTAAACCTATATGGCCCCATACCTATGTAATCCACTTTTTTGGCCAATAATGTTTCCGCCTGTTCCAAAGTATTGGCCGTTCCTCCTATAATCTGCCATGAATACAGATGTTTACGTGCCGTTAGCGGACAGGTATCGTTTTGACCTAAATGCACACCGTCTGCCTTTACCTCCTTTGCCACCTGATAATAATCGTTAATGATCAACCTGGTCTGAAAATGGGCGGTAATTTCCCGTGCCTTTTCCGCTGTTTTTAATACGGTATTAGCCTTTATATTCTTAAGGCGCAACTGTACCAATTCTGCTCCTGCACTACATGCTTTTTGAATATTTTCTACATGCTCATCTACTGTCTTGCCTTGTGATATATAATGTAATTTGGGTATCATTTTGCTTTTATTTTAGTGTGTATCCCTAACAATGAGGGGTGGGAGTTTAAAAATTCCTCCGTATATTTTTTTGCAATCCTGGCAGCATCTTCCAACGTAATCCCTAATGCCAAATTACTGGCCAGTGCAGAAGAGAGCACACAACCACTACCGTGTTTATGAGATATTTCATTAAAAAACGGAGGTAAGTTTACCATAACAATCTGACTGTAATACAGCTCATCATAGCCCTTTTTGTCTTCTCTATGTCCGCCTTTTAGATATATGTTGGTGAAATTTGCAATATGTGCTATGGTATCTTCCACGGTCATTTGTGGATATACGTTTTTTATTTCCTCATAATTTGGTGTGATGATGTAGCAGTTTTTCCAGATTTCCCCTAACACTTCTTGGTCCTCTTGAGCATGAAAATCATACCCTGAACTTGCTTTTAGAATGGGGTCCAAAACAGTTTTGATGGTAGGATTCAATGCTTTTAATTTATTCACTACCTGAAGCAAATTAGACCAAGACTCTATAATCCCAATTTTTACTACCTCTATTTCATATTGCTCATACAAAACCTCTATTTGTGCTAAAACAGTTTTGACCGGCACCCAAATACAATCCTTTACTTTTTTTTCATTTTGAACCGTTATAGCCGTACAAACCGACAAGCCATATACACCATGAGCCTCAAATGTCTTTATATCTGAAGTAATACCGGCACCGCCACTAGGGTCGTGGCCAGCAATGGTTAATATGTATTTTAAATTACTCAAAATAGTCATTCATTTTTTTAAAGGATGCAATGGGATCAACGTTGTTCCAGATACCTCCTAAAACACCTACTCCTTTAAACCCAAGTTTTTTAAACTCGTTAATATTGGTAGTGGTTACGCCACCCATTCCTATAATCGTTTTTTCTATATGCCGAACATTAAACCCGCGGCCAGTATACCCCGGCTTTGAAATGGAATGAAACACCGGACTCAACAAATGATAATCGAATTCAAAATAACAATCTTCCAATGTTTCCGGTTCGTGAAATGAACTGCTGATGGTTTTACCGTACACTTCCAAATTCTTAAAATACCTACCGGGATTATCAATATGGTCTATTCTGCTCTGCTCCTGAAAATGAATTCCCTTAAGGTTAAATTCATTGACCAACTCATGATATAAATGCACCACTATTCTATTATGGTACTTTTCATCTATCATATTTAAATAATTACGGTGGTCTTGCAAACTTTTGTGAGGTTTACGCAGGTGGTAATATTGCAAACCAGCATTAAAAAGTTGATGAAGTATGTGCAATTCATTGTCAACATCGTGTTCCGGAGCTATTACGATTACCATATATTACCTTTGTTTCTGAAAATGTTCCATACAATTCTACCTTATAAGTTAGGGATTAAAGCGGCATCCTTTTTTTAATTTCAAAAAAAAGATATAGCTGAAAGCCCGACCGCACTTTTTTCAAGTGTGGGAACTACCTGCATAGGATGCTACAAATACACTTCTGAGCCGTTTTGTTTAAATTCCTCTGATTTTTCTTCCATTCCTTTTTTAATGATCTCATTGTCCACAATATCATTTTCAGCGGCAAAATCCCTAACCTCCTGTGATATTTTCATGGAACAGAATTTAGGTCCGCACATGGAGCAGAAATGGGCAATTTTAGCACCTTCTGCCGGCAGGGTCTCGTCATGGTATTCCAAAGCGCGTTCAGGGTCCAGTCCTAAATTGAACTGATCGCGCCAACGAAACTCAAAACGTGCCATACTAAGTGCATTATCCCTATGTTGCGCCCCGGGGTGGCCCTTTGCCAAGTCTGCCGCATGTGCCGCTAGCTTATAGGTCACGACCCCTACCCTAACATCTTCCTTGTTGGGCAGTCCTAAATGTTCCTTAGGTGTAACATAGCACAACATGGCACAACCGTACCAGCCGATCATGGCGGCACCTATACCAGAAGTTATATGGTCATACCCCGGCGCAATATCCGTTGTTAACGGTCCTAATGTGTAAAAGGGTGCCTCATCACAAACTGCTATCTGCTTCTCCATATTTTCCTTGATCATATGCATGGGCACGTGACCGGGACCTTCTATAAAACACTGAACCTCATGTTTGCGGGCAATTTGTGTAAGCTCTCCCAAAGTTTCCAATTCGGCAAACTGTGCCTCGTCATTTGCATCGGCAATTGAACCCGGACGTAGTCCGTCACCTAGTGAAAAGGCTACATCATACTGCTTTAGAATCTCACATATTTCCTCAAAATGTGTGTATAAAAAACTTTCCTTGTGGTGGGCCAAACACCATTTTGCCATAATGGACCCGCCACGAGACACAATACCCGTAACACGGTTGGCAGTCATGGGTACATAGCGCAATAACACCCCGGCATGAATGGTAAAATAGTCTACCCCCTGCTCCGCTTGTTCTATTAGCGTATCCCTAAAAATTTCCCAAGTTAGATCTTCTGCTACCCCGTTCACTTTTTCCAAGGCCTGATAAATGGGCACTGTACCTACTGGCACCGGAGAATTCCTGATAATCCATTCACGGGTTTCATGTATATTTTGACCCGTAGAAAGGTCCATTATATTATCTGCGCCCCAACGGCAGGCCCAAACCGCTTTTTCCACTTCCTCCTCTATAGATGACGTGGTGGCAGAGTTACCAATATTTGCATTGATCTTTACCAAGAAATTTCTACCCAATATCATGGGTTCCGCTTCTGGATGATTAATGTTAGAAGGTATTACCGCACGGCCCCTGGCCACCTCTTCCCTTACGAATTCCGGCGTTATTTTGGCAGGAATAGCTGCTCCAAAATGTTCTCCCGGATGTTGTTTTCTAATTTGGGTCATTTCATCTATACGCTGATTTTCACGTATGGCGATATATTCCATTTCTGGAGTAATAATGCCCTTTTTAGCATAATGCAATTGGGTTACGTTCTTTCCTTTTTTGGCACGTAGCGGCTTTTTTAAAAGCGAAAAGCGCATATGGTCCAAACTTTTATCCCCTAAACGTTCATTACAATAATCTGAAGTAAAGCCGGACAAACGCTCAACATCTCCCCTTTCCAAAATCCAAGGCTCCCTAATACGCTCTATACCTTCATGAACGTTTATCTCCTTATTGGGGTCCGTATACGGACCTGAAGTATCATATACGGTTACGGGTTCATTAGGCGTAACTTTTCCCGTAATGGAATGTTTTGTGTCACTAAGTGCTATTTCTCTCATAGCTACTTTTATGTGCGGATGAATACTGCCCTTTACATAAACCTTTTTGGAGTTTGGGAACGGGTGTCTTGTAATTTTTCCTTCTTTTGGTGCTGTGTCCTTATTTTTCATTTGAAATAGTTTTAATGGTTATAGGTTGGGACTATCCGCCTTGTGTAGCTTGGATTATTAAAACATTGTCGTCATTGGACAATACCGTGGATTCCCATAAATTTTTAGAAACAATGGCATTTTGTATAGCGACCGCAATACCGCTTTTGGGGGAGTCTAAATGCTCCAGTAAACGAAGAATAGTTACATCTTCTTCAATTTCTACACGTTGCTGATTTACCCAAATAGTTATCATATACAGTATATTTTAATATGCTGTAATCTTAATAAGGGTGTTGAGAAGGATTTTGAATTGATATATGTATTAACGCTTGGAGCGCTCACAATCATAAAAAGATGCGTAAGCGCATATTGCAATACGCTTTTCAACTTTTCCCTTCGTTGGTACTAACCAAATCAGGTTCAAAGGGTTTTTCTCAGTTCTAAATCAATAGAACACCCCTAAAGTTTACGGGTTAAAGTTATAGAAAAAATTTCATGATAAAGAAGATAAAATGTTGAAAAAATTAACTCCTGACAACATTCTTTCCCGTAATGAGGTCTAAGGTATTGTCAGCTTTATTTCTTGCTTGGTATGTAATCTACTGACTATGATATACCTATAGGCCTGTATATCTGCATAGCACGTACTTCTTATTTGAAAAAATATGTTTTAAGGACACCTATAATAAAGAATATGGAAATTATTCGCCGTTAAAAATGAATAATCTTAATTTTCATTCCCTATTTTCTACAGATTTCCTACAGATTTCCCCATTAGGTTTGATGTATATCCTAAAAAATTAACCAAGAACCAATCAAAATGAAAAAAGAAAAATTGGTCATAAGACCATGTCATACGGTCTTGTTCATGCTCATATGTATCTGTACCATATTAAGCGGAAATGCCCAAGAAAAAGCAATTATTAAAGGAACCATTAAAGATGCGGAGCTAAAAAGTCCGTTACCGGGAGCCAATGTCATAATCTCCGGATCAACCAATGGTACCACTGCAAATTTTGATGGTCAATATACCCTTTTTGTTTCTGAAGGAACTTTTGAATTAGAGATAAGCTATCTTGGTAATGAAACAAAAAATATAAATGTACAGGTAAATGCCGGAGAGGTTAAAATAATTAATGTTGAACTAGAACCCCAAGCCACACAATTAGATGACGTTGTGGTTACCGGATCACTGGAAGGGCAACAACGGGCATTAAACCAACAAAAATCTGCAGATAACTTAAAAAGTATTGTTTCTGCAGATCAAATGGGCAAGTTTCCAGATCAGAACTCTGCAGAATCCTTACAACGTGTTTCTGGTGTAAACCTTCAACGAGATGAAGGTGATGGCCGTTTTGTTTTGGTACGCGGATTGGCCCCGCAGTTTACCAACATTAGTATTAATGGTGAACAGATACCTTCACCGGAAGGTGAATCTAGATTTGTGGCCTTGGATGCCATACCCTCTAACCAATTATCATCTTTGGAAGTAAGTAAATCCATAACACCGGATATGGATGGAGATGCTATTGGCGGCTCCGTAAACCTAAACACGCCAACTGCTACGAAAAGAAAACTCTCTATAAACGGGTCAGCGGCCATGGAATATAATAACGCATCTGATAAGACCGTAGGCCAAGGTAGTATCAATATCAGTAAGCGCTCTGAAGATGGTAAATTCGGTTTTATAGTTAGTGGTAGTTATGCAGGTAGTAAAAAAGAAAACGACCGCTATGAATTTGATGGTTGGGGAGATGAAGGCTCTAATGAAATAGGTTTACTGGAAATAGCAGATTATACCATTGACCGAAACCGGTATGGCGCAAGTACCACCTTAGATTATAAAGGGAAAAACACAAATTTATATATAAGGGGGCTTTTTAGTGAACTTAGGGAGTACGAAGTTCGTAGAAGGGCAACGTTTGAAGCTGAGGAAGACGAGGGCAATACGGAATATGTGTACACCAAAGAATTGAAAGACCGGCCAGAAAACCAAGGTGTACTTAGCCTAAATTTAGGGGGTAGCACCGTTACGCCGGGATTCATTTTTGACTATGAGGTTTCCTATTCCCAAGCATGGCAAGATACCCCACGCAATGACCAAGTGGTTTTTGAAAATGAGGGTGCCCCATTTATCTTCAATGTATCGGATAGATTAAATCCTAAATTGGTAAGTTTAAATGGTAATGGTCCAGAAACCAATCCACTGACCGATCTGGGGTTGTTAGAATTCAAGGAATATGAAAAGGAAAGTACCCTTGCGGAAGATGAAAACATCACCTTAAAATCTAACGTCACCATGCCTTTTACACTATCCGAAAACACTGGTGAATTTAAATTTGGAGGTAAGATCAGGTTAAAGGAAAAACGATATACCGTTAGAAATTTTGAGCTTCTAGAGTATGAAGGGGACCAAGACCTTACACTGGACAGTAACAATTTCTCCGATAATTTCAATGCCATTGGTTTTATGGATGGCAGCTTTAATACCCCCTTAGGTAACTTTATTACCCTAAATGCCGTTGATAGTTTTATTACGACCAATTCAGGAGATTTTGAATCTGATACCGAAAAGGCTATTGAAGAAACCGTATCCCAAGAATATATTGCTTCGGAAAATGTTTATGCCGCCTATGCCATGGGTAAAATCAATTTTAAAAAATTAATGGTTCTTGGTGGGTTACGATATGAGGCTACCCGATTTACCTATGACTCTGGTATTTTTGATGAGGAAGAAGGCGAAGCTATTGCGGTTAGCGGTAATAATGACTATAATTTTCTATTACCAATGTTGCACCTTAAATACAGTATTGACGACAATACTATACTAAGGGGTTCTGCCACACAAAGCTACTCAAGACCCAACTTTCAAGCTCTTGCCCAAGGTGCCGTATTTAATTCTGCCGATCTAGAGGCTGAAATCTTTAATCCGGACCTAGTACCTGTTGAAGCGGTAAACCTTGATATTTTTGCGGAGCATTACTTTGGCACTGTTGGTTTGGTAAGTGCCGGTGTGTTTTATAAAAACCTGGATAATTTCATTTATCAACAAACTACGGATAGGGAATATAGGGGAATACCAAATGTAGAGGTTACCCAATCCGTTAACGGTAATACGGCCAATTTAATAGGTTTTGAACTGGCTTATCAGCAAAAAATGACCTTTTTACCTGGATTTCTTAGTGGTTTTGTTGTTTATGCAAACTACTCGTTCACGGAATCCAATGCGGAAGTAGAAAACTTTTCCGAAGATGATGAAATCACTGAAATAGACTTACCTGGCCAAGCCAAGCATGTTGGTAACGCAGCTTTAGGATATAATAATAAAGGGTTTGATGCGCGACTTTCATTTAACTACAATGGTGCTTTTACCAGTGAATTTGATGGTAGCGATCTAGTTAGAATAGACGATCGTATGCAGATTGATTTTACCATGAGTCAATCCTTTGCCAAAAAAAGAATGACGGTCTATGTAGAATTGGTAAATATCAATGATGAAAATCAGGTAGAATTATACAACACTATTGCCACACCTCGTGAGCGTCAACGATATGGCAGTTGGGGAAGACTAGGACTGCGTTTTAATTTTTAAACATAGTATGTCCTAAACTTGTTTTAAATGCCAAAACCTGAAAGCAAATAGAAAAGTATGTAAAAAAACTCTTGGAAAATTATACTGCTTATATAAGACAGCGGACACAATTAAAACCTTCAAAATCTTTTAAATTTCCTTTTAGTTAGAACACTTTAATTATCTTGGAATTTCATTTAACGATTAGTTGAATAGATTGCCCTAAAAATAGGAGTTATGAAACTGTTGATCATAGAAGACGAGAAGGAGCTCTTAGAAGATTTAATGGATTTTTTTAAGAAGGACCACTTTTTATGTGAGAGCGCTACCACCGTTGCCATTGCCCAGGAAAAAATCTACATGTATAACTATGATGCCATTATTCTGGACATTGGTTTGCCAGATGGTTCAGGATTAGAGGTATTAAAAACATTAAGAACTGTAGATAACAATGCCGGTGTTTTAATACTTAGTGCATATGATGCCATTGAGGATAAAGTAAGTGGCCTAAACCTTGGGGCGGACGACTATTTGGCCAAACCTTTTGACTACAATGAACTTAACGCGCGTATAAAATCCATCATTAGGCGAAAACATTTTAAAGGAAGTAATTTGGTGGTTTTTGATACGATAACGATCAATACCGATTCTCAAGAGGTACATATTAACCAGAAATTAATAGAGCTTACCCAAAAAGAATATCAGCTTCTCATTTTTTTTATCAGCAACGAAAACAGGGTCATTACTAAAGAATCTATCGTAGAGCACCTTTGGGGCGATAATACGGATAGCTTTGACTCTTTTGATTTCATTTACACCCACATTAAAAACCTCAGAAAAAAAATCATAAACTCTAGTGACAAGGACTATTTAAAGACCGTATATGGTATTGGCTATAAATTTCAGAGAGCGTGAAGTTATTAGTAAAGACTACTCTATATTATGTAATTGCCTCACTCCTATTTTTCATATTTGCCGGTTTTATTATTGTATACGATTATAACAAAATTCTTGATCAAGAAATCAATAAATTATTGATTAACAGTGAGGAAATTATCACCACGCAATTAGTCAACGATATTTCTTTGGAATCGCTCAATAACTATGAGCAGGTAATTACAAAAACAAATTCCAAAAATTACCTGGACAACCCTATTTTTAAGGATACTACAAGGTATGATATTATTGATGATAACTTTCACGAATACAGAATGTTGCGGGTAACGAGAAGAATTGGAAACGATTACTATGACATTTCTATTTTTAGGTCCTTGATCCAACCCAATACCTTGATCCAACAAGTATTAATTTCACTATTTATCGTTTTCCTTAGTTTACTGGCTTTTTTAATTATCAGCAACCTACTCATTTCTAGAAAAGTATGGCTTCCTTTCAAAGAAACCTTAAATACCTTGGCTACCTATGAACTTGGCAGTACAAAGCCAATTACACTCAACAAAACCAATACTAGAGAATTTAATCAACTGAATGAGATTATCTATGCTATGACCACCAAGATCAAATATGATTATGTTAATCTAAAGGAATTTACAGAAAACGTGGCTCATGAAATACAAACCCCATTAGCGATTATTCGCAGAAAATGTGAAAAATTATTACAAACTGACCAACTGAATGCGGAGCAAATGGCAGAAATTACCGCCATTTATACAAATTGCATCCGGCTTTCCAAAGTAAACCGTGGATTAACCTTACTTACCAAAATCGAATCTGGTGCATACCAAGTAGAAAAGAACGTAAACCTAACCGAGGTTTTAGCATCACAAATTGCGCATTATGATGAAATGATATCGCTTAAAGAACTACATTTTAAAAAAGATATCCATCATGTAATATTACATGATATGAACTCGGAATTGGCAGTAGTTCTACTATCCAATTTTATTAGAAATGCCATTCATCACACCCATAAAGGAGGTACTTTAAAAATTGCGACAGGTGAACGTGATATAAGCTTTTATAACACCGGGGCCAATGGAAAAATAGATACTGAGCTATTTAATCGGTTTAAAAAATCGGACAGTAGTTCATTGGGACTTGGACTATCGATCATAACAAAAATTTGTCGTTTATATAACATAGAATTATCCTACGATTACGAAGATACCACCCATAAATTCCGACTTTTATTCTAGAACAGATTCTCTACAGAATTAAGCAATAGTTTTACCCCAACGAAAATGAAAAAAATAACTTTTATCGCCATTGCAAGCGTTCTTGCGCTATCATGTAAGCAAACTAAAGTGCCGCTACATGTACAAAATTCCTTTGTGGACAAGGTTCCTGTTGCGCAGGATATAGTGTGGACGGTAGAGGATAACATTTATCAAGTTGACTATTATGTATCGGCTAAACATACCACCTCTTACTTTGATGAACAAGGGCAGTGGTTAGAGACAGAAACAGAGATTGCTGTAGACGAATTACCACATGATGTCTTGCAGACCTTACAGACCAAAATGGGAGAATATGAGATTCTTGATATAGAATTGGTAGCTACCAGAGAAGGCCAAACACTCTATGAAGTAGACCTGGAAAAAGATCATAAAAGCTATGACATCCTTTTTGATAAGGACGGCAAAATTTTAAGAAAGAAAATATAACACAACGGCAAACACCATATTATGAACATAAAACCTTATTTAGTTCTTTTCATTATCCTTTTGGCAAGTTGTAAGCAAGGACCACAACACAGTGAAAATGCGCTACAACCTAAAGTAATTACAGAACAGACGCCACATGATACGGACGACCCTGCCATATGGGTGAATGAGGACAATCCCGAAGAAAGTTTAATTATTGGGACGGATAAAAATGAGGATGGCGGTCTTTATGTTTATGACCTTAACGGTAAAATTATAACGAATAAAACGGTCAAAGGCCTAAAACGACCTAACAATGTAGATATTGAAGAATTTGAAATGGGAGACGAAGAATTTTCCATTGCCGTAACTACAGAACGCTTAACGAACCAACTAAGGATTTTTAGGGTGCCGGAGATGACCCCCATGGACAATGGCGGTATTCCTGTATTTGAAGGCGAAGAACTAAAAGCCCCCATGGGTGTAGGGCTTTACAAAGACAAGGACGATCAGGTTTTTGCTTTTGTTGGCAGAAAAAACGGACCGTTAAATGGATACATTTGGCAGTATAAACTAGAAGGGGACGGCCAGGGAAATATAACAGCAAGAAAGGTTCGCGAATTTGGAAAGTATAGTGGACAAAATGAAATTGAAGCTATTGTGGTGGACGATGAGTTAGGATATGTATATTACTCCGATGAAGGTATTGGCGTAAGAAAATATTATGCCGATGCAGAAAAAGGTAATGAAGAGCTGGCCTTGTTCGCCAACCAAGGTTTCACCGAAGACCATGAAGGCTTAAGTATTTACCAAACCGATTTGGGCACAGGGTATATTATTGTGTCTGACCAGCAAGCCAATAAATTTCACCTGTTCACAAGAGATGGTACTAATGGTAATCCGCACGACCATCAATTGGTCAAAGTGGTAGACCTCATGACCAATGAAAGTGATGGCTCTGAGGTCACCAACGCTTCATTGGGCACAAAATTTCCTAAAGGGCTTTTCGTTGCCATGTCAGATGATAGAACATTTCATTTTTATAATTGGGAAGATATTGCAGGTGAAGATTTGTTGATAGCCCCAGACGGTTTGCCACAACACACCAAAAATGCCATACACCCTAAATACATTACGGAAAAAGTGGTTTTTGATACCGATGATCCCGCTATTTACATTGACAAAAAAGACCCCTCCAAAAGTTTTATTATTGGTACGGACAAAGAAGACGGCGGAGGTTTATATGCTTTTGACCTACAAGGAAAAATCATCAAGGAAAAATGTGTTTTTGACCTGCAGCGCCCTAACAATGTAGATATTGCCTATGACTTTAACCTAAATGGAAAACTGGTGGATATTGCCGTGACTACGGAAAGAAGTAACCATCAATTAAGAATATTCTCGTTACCGGATATGAAACCTATTGATGGTGGTGGGCTTCCTGTCTTTACAGATAGGGAATTACGGGATCCTATGGGAGTAGCTTTGTACACCCATCCAAAAACTAAGGAAATCTATGTTATCGTTGGACCAAAAACCGGTCCAGCAACCGGGTATTTAACCCAATATAAAATTGAAAGTACCCCAAAAGGTACCACCAAGATTACCAAGGTGAGGGATTTTGGCAACTATAGTGGCATTAAGGAAATTGAAGCCATTGCAGTGGATAATGAATTAGGTTTTGTTTACTATTCCGATGAGGCCTTTGGTGTACGAAAATACTATGCCGATCCCCAAAAAGGAGATGAAGAATTAGCTTTGTTTGGCACTAAAGATTTTGGGCGGGATATTGAAGGTATTAGTATTTATAAAAATGACGATGGCACTGGATACATCCTTATTTCTGACCAACAAAGAAATACCTTCAATATATACACAAGGGAAGGTGCAGAAGATGCTCCAAACGATCACCAATTGATAAAATCGGTTGAGCTTTTGACCTTAGAAAGTGATGGATCAGATGTTACTTCTGTTGCCATAAATGAAGAGTTTCCCAAAGGAATGTTCGTTGGCATGTCCACAGACAAAACTTTTCATATTTATGATTGGCGAGATATCATGCCAGAATAGTTTTAACTACTCCTTAAACTCTTAGAAACATTATTTAAATGAAATTTCAAATACATCAAATTACACTCCTTGTAGTGCTATTAATTTCCTTTAATGGATATAATCAAACTATAAAAACTGAAAAACCTAAACTAGTTGTAGGTATTATTGTAGATCAAATGAGGGAAGAATACCTTGTTAGATATCAAAATAAATTTAGTGACAAAGGCTTTAAAAGAATCATGAACAATGGGTATGTTTTTAAAAATGCGCATTACAACTACATTCCAACCAAAACCGCTCCTGGTCATGCCTCAGTTTATACAGGAACAACTCCTAAATTTCATGGAATCATTAGTAATAGTTGGTACCACAAGGATATTAAAAAAGATGAAAACTGTGTTTTTGACGGCAGTGTTGAAACTATTGGTAGTTCTTCCGTTAATGGGCAAAGATCACCGCATAAAATGCTCGCCTCTACCATAACGGACGAGTTACAACTTTCAAGTCAAGGTCGTTCAAAAGTTATTGGAATATCACTAAAAGACAGAGGTGCTATTTTACCTGCCGGACATATGGCAGATGCAGCCTATTGGTATGATGATACTGATGGTCATTTTATAAGTAGCACGTATTATATGGATGCGCTACCAGATTGGGTACAAAAATACAACAAGGCCAACCATGTAAATAAACACTTAAAAACAGATTGGACAACATTTTTACCCATAGCGCTTTATACAGAGAGTACAACGGACCAACAGGTTTACGAAACAGTATTTCCTCATAAAAAAGATTCTAAATTTCCATACGAGTACAAGTCCTTATCCAATAAAGAGCGATATGAAATACTTCCCGAAACCCCATATGGTAATACAATTGTTGCCGAACTAGCCATGGAAGCAATAGAACATGAACATTTAGGACAGGGTGATGAAACAGATTTTTTAGCCATTAGCTTTTCAAGCACCGATAAGATCGGTCACGCATTTGGCCCCTACTCCATTGAAGTTGAAGATACGTATTTACGTTTAGATCAAGACTTGGCCCAATTAATGGAAAAATTGGATAGCAAAGTGGGCAAGGATAATTATACGCTATTCTTGACGGCAGATCATGCGGCTTCTGATGTGAGTTTATATCTTAAAGAACAAAAAATCCCCACAGGTACCTATCACCCAGAAGAGGTTATGGCACAAGTTCAAAATAAACTTACATCCATTTATAATTTGGAAGGTATGATCGAAGCCATTTCTGGCGACCAATTATTCTTAAACCATGAATTAATTTCATCTAAGGAATTAGATTTTAATGCGGTATTAAATGTTTGTAAAAAGGAACTAATGAAAATTCCAGGTGTTTTTGAAGTTATCTTACGACCGGACCTGGAAAGATTTGAATATACAACGGAAGAAAAAGGAATGGTACAAAGAGGGTATCACATACAACGCTCTGGAGACGTTGTAATCTTGTTCAACCCGGCCTGGAGCTCCTTTAGGGAATATGGCACCGGCCATGGCAGTGGTTATTCCTATGACACCCATGTACCTATGCTTTGGTATGGCCGTAACATACCAAAAGGTTCTAGTGTGGCACGAAAAAGTATTACGGATATCTCGCCAACGTTAACAATCATGTTGGGATTAAAATTCCCAAATGCTACAACAGGCGCGGTTATACCTGAATTATTTGAGCATTAAAACTGATTAAAAAAGGCTTACCAAATTGGTAAGCCTTTTTTAATCTAAGTCATAGGGAACAAAAATCCATTTTCTGTTCAATTACCCCAATCGATCAATTTATTACGATCTCGTCCAAGAATAACCACGTTCCACCTCCTTTAGGACTAGTTCCTAAATTGGTTATTTTAATTTTTATATAACGAATGGTAGTCTCATCAAAATTTAGTTTCATATCCAAGAGATCCGCTCCACCGTTTATGGCGTAATCCCTCTTTAACTCATCTATTTTCTTAAAATCCTTACCATTTTCCGAACCATAAACAACTACTGAAGTAGGAAAATATATTCCCGCCCCTTGATTTTCCAAAGTGCCTACAATGACCTCATCAACTTTTTGAGTATCACCTAAATCAATGTTAATTTCTACCTCGTCTTCAAGCCATCCCTGCCATTGACCGTCATGAAAGTTTTTTGAGCCACGTACCACATTGACCAAGGTGCCTTCCCCAACACCTTTATAACTTTTGCTATAAAGCGGATCCAGTGTAATCTCTTTAGCAAAAGCCTTGTGGAATTTTATAGTGTCTGTAAATATCTTGCCTACTCGTTGTCCTTCTTCATAAAGTGACGCTTGTAACACCGTAGTTTCAGAAACTGTAATTTGCTCTTTGTAGCGTATTACCTTTTCGTCGGCAAAGGGTTCATTCCCCATTACATAACGGATATCAGAATTTGGAAATTCATTATCCAAGGCTATAGCCACTTCTTTCTTGGCCAAATCCGCACTTGCCAATGCAGTAACCAAAAAAGCACTTTTAGCATAGTTAATATTTAATTGGTCATATCTTACGAACTGTTTTTTCAACCTTCTAGCAAAATCTTCCCAATCCCTAATTTCCTTTGTGCTCCATAAAGCTTCTGCCATTGCAGACAATCTAGGATAAAGCATATATTCAGAATCCTTAGGGGTATTGATATATTCTGACCAAAGATTTGCTTGTCCCCCTAAAACATGTTTGGCCTCATCTACTGACATATTTTCCGTGACCGGATCAAAACCATAGACCTTATTCAGAGGCAAATAGGCATTGAAGGCCAAAGGCTCTTCATCTTGAGGACCTTGATAAAAGTTAAAATAACAATGGGATTCTGGTGTCATAATTACATCATGCCCCTTTTCTGCCGCTTCTATACCACCTGCGGTTCCCCGCCAGCTCATTACCGTTGCCTTTGGTGCCAGACCACCTTCCAATATTTCATCCCAGCCAATTAATGTTCTTCCTTTAGAATTGATATATTTTTCAATTCTTTTTACGAAATAACTTTGCAGTTCATCCACATCTTTTAAATCCTCCTCCTTTATTCTTTTTTGACAGTGAGGGCATTTTTTCCAGTTCGTTTTGGTTGCCTCATCACCGCCAATATGAATATATTTAGAAGGAAATAAACCCATGACCTCATCCAGAACATCTTCTAGAAAAGAAAAAGTATGTTCTTTACCGGCACAATAGATATCCGTTATAGGCCAGAGTCCCCCAGAAGGAACACCAATAGGGGTGTCAAAACAAGATAATTCCGGGTAAGCGGCAATAGCAGAACTTACATGGGCAGGCATTTCAATTTCAGGAATAATTTCAATATTACGTTCTTGCCCGTATGCAATAATTTCTTTTATATCCTCTTGAGATAGAAATCCTCCATAAGTACCTTTCTCATTGGGGTCATTTTCTGCTCTACCATTCCAAGGGGCATTCTCTTGATCTACCCTCCAAGCGCCTTTTTTGGTCAACAATGGGTATTTTTTAATCTCAATTCTCCACCCCTGATCATCCACTAGATGTAAATGCAACACGTTAAGTTTATGCATTACCATGCGATCCAAGGTATTTAACAAATAAGTTTTATCGAAAAAATGTCTGGACAGATCTAGCATAAGCCCCCTATGTTTAAATCGTGGTCCATCTTCAATTTTGACTGTAGGAAGTATCCAATCCTTATCAACTTGCTTATTCCCTTTGATCTCCGGAGGTAAAAGTTGAAATAACGTTTCTACCCCATATAAAAACCCACCTGTATTGCCAGCCGTAATCAATGCTTTATCTTCTAAAACCTCTAGGCGATATTCTTCTTTACCTAAATTCTTGTCATTTACAAATTGTATGGTGTTGGAACCTTCTACCTTCTGGGAGATTTCCATATCAAATCCTGCAACTGTTTTAAACCGATGTACAAGTTGGTCGGCTATTGATTTATCGTCGTTATTTGATACGATAACTTTTGTACTCCCAGAAATAAGAAATTGCCCTTTTAGCAGCTCTATTTTTTTTGGCTGAGGTATTATTGCAATATCATTACTGGTGATTTTTTTTTCTTGAGGTTGATTACAACCGCCTAAAACTAATAGCATTATTAAAACTAATAGCTTATTGGTATTTCTAGTTTTCATATTGTATTTATACTTTATTCTACTTCTAATCGTATTTCTGAAATTGAAACTTTCCCTCCATTTAAGGATTTCGCCTTTAATCTAAGCTTACCGTCGTTACTGTCTTCTCTCATAACATGAAATTTAACCCATTTACCTTTCTTGTTGTCTACAACTACCTTTTTGGGCCTTCCCTCAAATGCCATAAGGTTACTTGCTTGATCGGCACTACCTGAGGTTAACAGGACATAAAAACTGCCCAAAAATCCTTCTGGACATTGCATATCCAAAACCATATTATCTCCTTCCCAAAAAGAATTTTTACCATTATTTTTTAAGACCGATGAGCCAACAGTATACGTTACATGTTCTCCTTTAATTTGAACGTCGTCCCATTCACTGGACCACTCCTTGACCGTATCATTATTATTTACAAGCCCACCGGCATTGACTTTTAAAAGCGTGTTCTCCGTTCCTGCACCTTGTGGATTCTCAAAGAAATTATCGATTAAAAAGTCTTCCGCTATACGTTCTGTTGGCATAAACTCATTAGAGTTCATATAGTTAAGCAGGCTGTATTTTAGTTGTTTGGCCACTGGAGATACTTTAGCATTAATATCAAACCCGGATACTAATAATTTTCCTTTGCCCACCTTAAATTCAAATAATAAACCTTCTTTATTGTTCCTATGAAAATCATCTACTAATTGCACTATAGGTTTATACTCTTTAGACAGCTCATTAAGAATAAAGGCTTTTCCTTTTTTATCAAAAGCTTCCCATTGCCAATCACTATAATATGAAGTTGGAAAATTATTCAGTGCAGGGTGATCTTGTTGTACCAATAGCCCTAAACTTGTTTTGCCCTGACCTGGAAAATAGGTGTACGACCAATACAACTGATAAAAATTAAAAGGCACACTATTCTTTTGAGTTCCCAAGGAATTGGCCACAAGCAAAACATTTTCCCCATTATTTAGAGCTTCAAGTATGCTGTCATCCAAGTGGTCCACTATGTTGACCTTTGTATTAGGCTGTTCTAAGGTTTCAGGAAAAACCCAAATGTTCCAATGGTTCAAGAAAGTAGTATTCTTTATAGCCACCTCAATTTGTAGGCGAGTCGCTTTTGTAATATTACTCAATGGAAATTCAATTTTACCCGCTTCAGCCAAAGTGCCACGAGATATATCTCCAAGTTTTATTTCATTTTGATATATTTTTTCACCTAGGTTATTGGTGATTTTATAAACGAGTTCAACATTCTTTAAATCTTCATGACCAAAATGAGAGATTTCTACCTGCCCTTGAAAGATTTCGGTATTTTTCCAATTAAATTTTTTAGTCCTTAACAACGGTACCGTTTCATTGTGGTGTTGCTTGAACGTACTTGGGGCGGTTATACCTTTACTATCATAAAAAACATCTAACCAACCTACCAAAGCTTCGCCTTGACCTTGGTAATCTTGCATACTTAACAACTGAATACCAGCACAACTTTTAGTCCTTAGAAAAGATTCTATCTCGTACTTGTACATAATTTGGTTTAATGCCCCTGTAGCTTTTTGAAATTGCACATCCTGATCCGCAATTCCATTTTTCTCCGCTACCAACTTAAACTCATTTAAGTTTTTTGCCCTAAGCACACCGGTGTATTTCTCTATCTCTTTCCAAGAAGGGTACACTGGCCATTGACCTATTTCGTGTGCGAGTATAGGAATGTTCATTTGACTGTATGCCTTCTCAAAATCCCAATTGGTATGTGCCCCGTTTAACCCTCTGGTCCATCCTACATTATCAATAAGATGCGTTACGGTATAATCATCCGTTGCCATAATCTTACGCGCTGTAGAACCTGCATATAATCTTCTGGAATCTTGTTTTTTTAATTTACCTATCCACTTTTCCACCTGGTCAAAATCAGAACTTCCCAATTCATTTCCAATACAGAACATGATAAAGGAAGGGTGATTGCCATAAACATCTACCACTCTATTCATTTCTTTTTTCACCCATGCATCTCGCTCTGCATTGTACCCTAAACCTTTGGGATGACCTCTAGTCTCCATTTCTGGTCTTCCTTTAGCGATCATATCCTCGTTCATCCAAGAATCTATCCAAACGGAGGCCTCTGCCTGTATGTATATACCAACACGATTTGCGGCTTTAAAGGCCGCTTCCGGTGGGCACCATGAATGAAAACGTACATGGTTTAATCCATAATCCTTATAGATTTTAAAAATACCCAACCACTCTTCTAAACTAGTAGACGGATAACCTGTTAAGGGAAAATGGACATTGTCTAAATTCCCGCGAAGAAATACCGGGTTTTTATTTATCGTTACATGCGTACCATTATGACCAACTTCTAGGTAACCAAATTCAGTTTCCTTAAAATCCCTATATTTTTTTGTAGTTAATAATACCTTTAAAGTATATACCGTTGGGTCAAATTCGCTCCATTTCTTTAAACGTCCTTTTAAATCAAAAATGACCTCATTTTTATTTGATCCTTTGTTCAGTGTATATTTTACTTCCTTTTCAATGATAAGTTCATTTGTTCCAATACGTTCTATACGTAGTGCTATTGTTGACTTTTGCAATTTATTGGAAACGATATCTAAAATCACTTTTAAGTTATCATCGTCTATATTGGAAACCGTTTTTAATTGTTCTATATAAACCGGATCCTGGGGTATAAGCTTTATTTCACCAACAATTCCGTTCCATATGGTCTGTGTAGATTCACTATATGCATGGCCTTTGTCGCCTATATTATAAAGCATATCATTATTGACCCTAATCTCCAAGGTATGGTCGCCAGTAGATAACATTCCTAAATTATGTAAGTGAGGGGTACCCAATGCATCTTTGGTGCTCACCAGTTTACCGTCTACATAAACCTTGGACTGCCATAACACCCTTTCCAAAAAAAGATGGACATTCTTTTTTTTCCAGGTCTTAGGAATATGTATGGTCTTTTTATAATTAGCAATTCCTATAAAGGAATAGTTGGGTGTAAGCACTCCTTTAGAAGCAGATGTTGTCTTTCTTCCATACCCATATTCCGCCAAGGACCCTGGCAGCTGAATAACTCCTTCTTGCTTATTTATTGGACCCGAATTATCCGCAATGACAATTTCTTTTTCAAGAATTACAGACCATTCACCCGCTAGGTTCTTGGGCTCATGATTTTGACCATAAATAATAGAAAATGAAAATGCGCATAACATAGCGCTTAAAAAAATGAACCGAACACTACAATTTTTTCTAACCAATTACTCTAATTTTAATAAGATCCACCTTGACCAAATGGTCAAGGCAGATCTTTAACTAACAAAAACAACTTTTTTAATATTTATGTTGAATAGGTTTTGCCTATTCATTACCATGTTTTACTCCAATTTCAGCAATAACCATTTCTTCATTCCCTACGGTTTCAACAGCTACAAACTTTAAATAACGTATAGAAGGGCTACCCTCAATGTCAATAATTTGTTGAATAGGATTATTGTAAATGTTTGAAAACTCTCCTTCTGCGAGTAAATCCCAATTCTTATTATCTGTACTACCTAGATACCTGTAACGTAACACCAGTCCGTCCTTAGCTGCTTTGGTAGGTGGGGACATGGTAAGAGCACTTACGGTCAACTCATCCCCAAAATCGATAATTACACTATTTTCATCTTCCTCTTTTGACTTCCAATATGTGGTCCTATCTTCATCTATTACTTTTTGAGAAAGGGATTTTGATGCATTTAAAACTATCCAATTGCTTTTAGTATATCCAAAATCCATACTTGCTGTTTCACTAGCTTTTTCCCCATCGTAGGTTTTGGCCTTGACCATGCCTCCAAGACTAAGGTCTATTGGCCCTTTATAAAGATTGGATCGTTTGTTGGGTTCACTACCGTCAAGCGTATAATGAATAGCCCCATTTCCCAGTATGTTCAAGTTACCATCTGTTGTTCTGGTAATTTGTGGCGGTATTAATCTAACCGGTTCTTTATGTACCGATATCTTAGAAATTAGCGGAGAAGCGCCTGCTTTTGTAATTCTTAGTCTAAGTTTAGTTGTGGTTTGGAGAGGACCTCGCCATAACCTTCTGTTCCCAATAGGCTCTGCCCTTGCAAACTCATTCCACTCACCATTCTCCCAAGAATCTAACGACCAGCCCCAAATTCTTTGGCCCAATGGTATATATTCCTGTATGTTAACCACATTAAAAGAAACTTCTTTAGGGAACTCCAGTATTAAACTAGCAGTTTTCACCCCTTCTTCCGTAGCCCAATAGGTATCCGTATTCTCATCCAAAACATGGCTGGCCCTATATTCCTTACCCCGCTCATTGCTTGCGGTTACTTTGGCTTCATTTTCTAAACTTACCTTAAATGTATTCTCCAAAATTTCCTTGAAACCGGTAAGCGATTTTATATCTTCCTCTGGAACAACTCCACTTTTATTAGGAGGAATATTCAAGATAAAATTAGTTCCATGGCCAATACTTTCATAATACATATCCACAAGTGTTTCTGGAGATTTTACCTTGTCATTTTCACTTTCATGATAAAACCAGCCCGGCCTAATAGAGGTGTTGGTTTCTGCCGGCATCCAATAATCACCTTCCCTGGTACCATTAAGCGATTCCCAATATTTAATCTGTCCTGGTGCCGGTGGCACACCCTCCTCTAAACCTTTAGGTGTAAACCTATGCCAACATGGATCGCCAGAATACCCTTCTTCCGTACCAACCCACCTAACATCTGGGCCAACATCTGAAAATATTACTGCGTTTGGCTGAAGCTCCCTTACCAGTGCCCAAGTATTTTCCCAATCATAATAGGTCTGTCTGTCTATTTCTCGTTTTTCATTTGCTCCACCATAGTATCCTGTACCACCATTGGCACCATCAAACCACACTTCAAAAATTTCTCCATAATTGGTTAAAAGTTCAGTTAGCTGAGCCCTAAAAATATCTATATATTCAGGAGTACCGTATGCGGCATTATTACGGTCCCATGGAGAGAGATACATGCCTACCTTCATATCATGCTTTCTACATGCATCAACAATTTCCCTAACTACATCTCCCTTACCGTCCTTAAATGACGATTTAGAGATATTATGATCGGTTGTTGCCGTTGGCCACAGGCAAAAACCATCATGATGTTTGGTGGTGAGAACTATACCCTTCATCCCAGCATTTTTACAGGCAAGTACTATTTGTTCCGCATCAAAATTACTTGGATCAAAAAGTTTTGGAGACTCATCGCCAAAACCCCATTCCCGGTCCGTAAATGTGTTTATGGTAAAATGTACAAAGGCATAAAATTCCATTTGATGCCATTGCTGCTGTCTTGTACTTGGAACAATGCCAAATGGTTCTGGCGGTGAAACCTTGTTATTGTTACAAGCAATGAATACCACCATTAATAAAAGAGACGCTATTCTAGCGGTTATTTTTTTAAAACTTATTTTTTGCATGTTACTATTTACATTACCTTAATAAGGTCTTTGGTTTACCTTATAGAGCATCAATCTTTATTTTTATATTCAAATACGCTAGACGCATCGTCATTCCTAGACACTATGATCCGTTTTTGTCCATTTTTAAAATTTGCCAGTTTTAAATCCCTAACATCACCTTCTAGCCAAATTTTAACATCGGCCACGGTAAATTCATCATTTTCCCATGTTAACAATTGGCCGCTAGATGCATCTAACTTACCCATGTTGGCTCTAAAAGGGTAAAAATTACCTGCTATCAAAATTTCATCTGCTCCCTTATTATCCAAATTTTCTACAACAAAACCGTTTACTATGGATTGTTGCACCTTTTTTGGCAATGGATGAAACTCATACCTATCACCACCATTATTCATTAGATATCCGGAGCTTAATTCATTGATGGTTAATGTGGAGGTAGCACTAATTCCCGATTCCTTTAGGACATCGGCAATTGTTGCGTTAGCATATTTATCCCAGGTAGTATATGTTTTTTTAAGGCTATTTACTTGTGACAACAATTCATCCCTACTGGCCAATGGATAACTTTCCCCATTTATATATTGGGTAAGCAACGGATCCATATTACCATCCTTGTCTATATCCTGAACATAAAAGACCATTGGCTCCTCTACGGTAGCTTTCCACTGAGAGTTTAGTCCCAAATTTCCCAAAAGTAAATCTTGATCACCATCATTATCAATATCCGTAGCGGTAATCCTGTTCCACCAGCCAGAAGTGTTATTAAGCTCATTGGCTTTTTCCAATTTCTTAAGGGAGCCTTTATTATTTTTGAATATACTTATAGGCATCCATTCCCCCACGAGGACAAGGTCTAACCAACCATCTTTATCCAAATCCACCCATTCCGCATCGGTAACCATACCTATACGATGAATTTCATCCAAAACAACTTTTTTGAATTTTATGACATTATTGACCGTATTGTTTTGAAGAATTATACTTTCTGGTGTAAAGGGGTAATTTTGTGCATCTAACCTGCCACCAAGAAAAAGGTCTAAATCGCCATCACCATCATAGTCCGCGGCTTTAACTACACCTCCACTAAAAGAGGTATTAGGTAATGCCGATGAAGCATTGGAAAATTGACCATTACCATCATTAATATACAGCTGATCCTGATAATATGGATTACCTACCATGTGTTCGTTACCGCCACTAACGGAATATAAATCCAAATCCCCATCATTATCCACATCAAAAAAATACGGGTAAACTTCTTCCCGTTCTGATGGTTTCAGTTGCGACCATGGTTGTATTAGAGAGTCCTTTACATAAGAAGCATTATCCTTACCTAGGAATAACGCGCCAGATTGTCCTGAGGCCCCACCAAAATATACATCGTCATTACCATCTCCATTAATATCACCTACGGCCATTTTACCTCCCAAACGTGACATTTGATAGGGTGCCAGTCTTTCATAATAAAAATCTACATAATCATTTTCCTTATGCCTAAATGTAATACCAGAATCTTGGGTAACCTCCTTAAGGTTTGCTCCCCTCTTTTGCTTGGATACATAGTTTCCTGATATAGACCCTGCTTGATCAAATGTAACCACGGAATTTATCTTAACGCCCGTCATTTGGCTCATACCGCCCCCAGGCCAGTACACTTCTATTTTATCAATACTCTTATTTTCTCCTATACCAATAGTCAAAATAGGTTCTACAGATGATTGATACCCTCTACTATAATAAACTTCTTGGTATACCTGTTCACCATCCGGTAAGTAAATGAGCACCTTAGACCCCAGTGCCAATGAATTTTTACCTTCTCCTTTTAATTTAATTTTGATATAGTTGTTCTGATTCCTGTCTCTCTCATTGTTTTTATACAGCTTTACAGGAGCATTTAAATCGGATACCAATAAATCAAGGTCTCCGTCATTGTCAAAATCAGCATAAGCTGCAGCATTGGATACACTTTTCTCATCTAGCCCCCATTCTTGGGATACTTTTTTGAACTGTTGGCCATCTATATTTCTATAGGCATAATTTGCTATTTTGGAAGATGGCATTTTATTTAAAAGAGGCATAAGTGAAATTTCTCTTTTATTTTGCTTAGCTTCCGCGATTGCGGTATTGGCCGTAAAATTGACAAAATCCAAATTACTATAATCTCGCAAGTACCCATTGGTTATGAACAAATCCTTTAGTCCGTCATTATCATAGTCTGCCAATAAGGGTGCCCAACTCCAATCTGTATTTGAAATCCCGGAAAACTGGCCAATTTCACTAAACCTTAATATACTATCTGGATTTAAGCCTTTATTGACCTGAAGCATATTACGCATGTGTTGATGGTGGTAACCACTATCAATAGCCATTTTATACTTATTATATTCATCTGGCCCTTTTAATACTTTTTGCCTATAATTATCCTCCGGCAACATATCGGCCACAAAAATATCGGGTAGACCATCGTTATTTATATCTGCAATATCTGACCCCATGCTATATTTAGAAATATGTTCAAAGGCAGTTTTTGAAACTTCCCTAAAAGTACCGTCTTGATTATTTAGATAACAATAGTCCTGTTCATCATAATCATTGGTGACAAAAATATCTGGCCAGCCATCTAAATTTAAATCACTTATGGCCGCACTAAGTCCAAAATTTATACCACCACCATGAATACCGGAATCTTCTGAAACTTCTACAAAGGTATTATCATTGTTTTGATACAATTTGTTTCCAAAATACGGATGACGTTCTGTCCTAACTTTTTTTACATTATAAAATGTGGAGTAAAACTTATTGGCATGATTCAGTAAAAACAAGTCCAAGTCACCATCTAAATCATAATCAAAAAAATAGGCTTGTGTAGAAAAAGTGCCTATTGCGCCAACGTTGTATTCATCCGTTTTGTCTATAAATTTAGGCACGCCATTCTCCAATTTTCCTGTATTGACGAACAATTGATTGGCTCTTGGAGCATAATCGATGATTACCGGCTTTTCAAATCCTTCTTGCGGAGCGTTACCAGAATAGCACAAATAGATATCCATCCACCCATCACCATTAATATCCACAATGGTTACACCTGTTTTCCAACCTTTTTTTTCTGTTAGATCAGAAATGGCCGTTATGTCTTTGAATTTTAAATTTCCCTGGTTCAAGAACAATTTGTTGGGTACGGAATTACCGGATAGATATACATCGGATAATCCGTCATTATTAAAATCCGCAACTGCAACCCCACCACCATTATATATGTATTCATAGGTCATGACGTTATGTTCCTCATCTTCTACCAACCTATTCTCAAAAATTAACCCTGAGTCCGATCCTGGAATTTTAGAAAATAAAGTTTTGTCCTTACAACCCGTAAGGGAAGCGACCATTATCAATACATACAGAAAATAATACCGTGTCATTATTTAAGGCATATTAAAAAAGGTGGAGCTTCCCCCACCTTTCATATGATTAAATAGGGATTTAATATCCCGGATTCTGTTCTATAGCTTCATTACTACGTTGAATTTCACTAAACGGAATTGGCAAGAAATACATTTTATCATCCCATCTAACATTTTCATCAGAAGTTAAATCGTAATTATATTCAAACGTACCATCCGTTGTTTGTAAAACGTCTACACCTGTTTTAGGAGTGTACTCATTGGGTGCTATTTTCCATCTTCTTAAATCAAAAAATCTATGATCTTCTAAAGCAAACTCCACCCTTCTTTCATTTCTGTAATCTTCAAGCAAGGCATCACCCGTTGTAGATATAGAAGGCATTCCAGCACGGTTTCTAACCATATTAATGGCATTTCTTGCCTCAATTTCATTACCAAGTGCCAACTGGGCCTCTGCATAATTCAAGTATGCTTCCGTTTTACGATAAAAGATATATCTACCGGTGTTACCACCATCCCAAGATAGGTTCTCATTTGCCCACTTTCTAAACGTATATCCTGTTCTAGATGCGTTATGTGGACTAATTGGTGAAACTCTTGAATCTTTACCTGCCAAGTCTGGATTTGATGGATCTTCTTTAGAAACAAATGGCGCATAGATATCATCTTTAAAAGGCGCATCATTATGAACTATAGTTTCATAAAACCTTGGATCTCTATCCTTATACGGGTCTTGTGGGTCATATTCTGCTGATTCTGATGGCAAATCTCCTGAAACCAATTCATAACTATCTACCAAATCCTGAGTTGGTGTAGTTGTAGACCAGCCAGAATTACTATTGGGAAACAGCCACACATTAACACCCCAACCTTGGTCATTTTTAGGAGTATACTGTCTTTGGAACAAAACTTCCTGATCCGTACCCCCTAAAAACATTGGTGTCCAATTTTCGAATTCCACAAGAGAAACAGATGATAAATCCATTACAGCTTTATTGGCATCCCTAGCAGCTTCCCATTTACTTTGAGAACCACTTGGGTTATATAATGGGCTGGCCGCATATAATAAAAGTCTTCCTTTTAAAGCCATAGCGGCCTCCATTGTTGCCTTACCTTCTTGAGAATCTGCCTTTGCAGGTAATAAGGAAATGGCCAAATCTATATCATTCAATATAAAAGCAACCGTCTCATCTATGGTTGCCCTGGTGACATCATAGGAATCCTGGCCTAATTCAAATGTTGAGTCTATTAAAGGAACACCTCCATAATATTTTAAAAGTTCAAAATAATTATATGCCCTTAAAAATCTCATTTCACCTTCCATAGGATTTAAATCCTCTACTGGGATAGACGAATTCTCTATTTTCTCAAAAAATAGATTTGCATTTCTAATGTAATAATAGGAATGAGCCCAAAGACCAAATGTTATACCTTCCCCATTTTCCCTATCTACCTCTGCTCTAGTATAGGTTCTGATCTGACCTTCAGCACTACCATGTTGGTTGTAGGCATTATCAGTTAGTCCATCAGTAAACGTATTTTCGTCTCTTAACGGTGTTCTTAATGTTTGGTAATTGCCATTTACATAGTTTTGCAAAAGTGCAGCATCATCAAATACATCTAGCTCACTATATCCATTTAAAGGTTTTACATCTAAAATTTCTTCAGAGCAGCTTATGAACAGCGTAGCTATGAAGGCCAACATAACCATGGATCTCATTTTCATTTTATAATTTTCTAAATTCTTCATGATTTTTTTTTAAAATGTTAGATTAACTCCAAAATTTATATTCTTGGTATAAGGGTATTGCCAACCCTCTATGCTTAAGGATTCCGGATCACTTAGACCGTCATCCTTAAGGTTATCCCAAGTAATTAAATTGAACCCACTTAAGGAGAATCTTAAATTTGAAAGACCTAGGGAAGAGATAACTTCCTGCGGTAAAGAATAGGCCAGTTCTATAGAACGTAACCTAAGGAAAGATACATCTCTTAACCAAAGCGTACTTAATTCTGAAGTACTATTACCTCTGTTATAAGAAGGTAAAGTTCCGTTTGGATTACGTACTGGGTCAAAAGCATTTTCCAAAAAGTATCTATACCCGTTATTACCGTTAGAGAATGAATACCTTAAATATTGCAAGGCCTTAGCTTGACCGGCAAACGAGGTATTCAACTCAATACCCTTATAGGCTCCACCTATTTGAAAACCATATTGTACCTGTGGTACAACTCCAAAACTACCATTTGGTACGGGGTTAGAATCTATCCTAATTCTATCATCACTATTTACAACCCCATCTTCATTTACATCTCTATAATAAGGATCTCCAATTCTGGCATTTCCATTTAAACCTGGGTAGGTTGCTAAATCTGCTTCTGTTTTATAAAAACCTAAGTAGTCATAAGCTAAGGTAGACCCAACAACATGGCCTTCTGCCTTTTGATAATCTTCTGGGTAAATACCTTCTTCATCAACAAAAAGTACATTACTTTTTGAATAACTGTAATTGGCCCCTACATAGAAACTAAAATCACCAAGTAGCTTATTATATCTACCTTGTAGTTCATATCCTTTGTTCTCTACCTTTCTAATGTTTTCATCCGGTAAATCCAAACCTGTATAGTTTGGCACCGATACATTTCTTGGCCCTAATATATTATCTCTCAATTGCTTAAATACATCAACACTAAAGGTTAGGGAGTTTTTAAGCATTCCCAAATCAAACCCTAAATTGGTAGTTTCTAACGTTTCCCAAGTAATATTTGGATTGGCAACCACACTAGGTGCAATAATATTTACATCTTGACCACCAAAAACGTACCCTTCCCTTCTTCCTGAGAATAGTTGAAAAAGATTCAAATATTGAAAAGGATCTACACGATCATTACCAAGCTCGCCATATGAACCTCTAAACTTTAATTCATTGATAAAGTTTATATTATCCTTAAAGAAGTTCTCCTGAGAAATTCTCCAAGCACCTTCTACACCTGGGAAGAACCCAAATCTATTACCCTCAGGAAAAATAGAAGACCCATCATATCTAAAAACAAATTTTAATAGATACTTGGAAGCAAAATCATAAGACACTCTACCAAAGTAATTTTGTCTTGTTAATTCTGTTGCAAAACCAGTACTTCTTTGTAATTCAGCATCACCACTACCAGCAAACAATTGGTCTATCTGTGCGGTTTCAAATCCGTTTCGCTGTACCTCCGTGATATCTGTAGTCGTTTTATTTTGCTCGTAGGCTAAAAACGCCCCTACCGTATGGTCACCAAAGGTTCTATTATAATCTATATTGGCATTATAAGTCAATGAAAGACCATCTGTATCTCTTACCCTTAAAAAATTATTGGCAAAAGACGGACCACCTTGTACTGGCTCAACACCATTATCACTTTCTTGGTAATACGTAAAAGGTTGAAAAAAGTGTCTTTCTTGATTGGTTGAATAATCGGCTGCCATCCATCCACCTATTTTTAAACCTTCCAAAAAAGGAACGGCATAATCTAAATTGATGCGACTATTAAAAACATATCCATTATCTCTTAAATATCCGGGGCCTTGAGCAATTGCCAAAGGATTTTGACCTTCTCTACCTCTAGCCGGTAAACCATCTATTGTGGCAGGAATGTCCGGTGCGGCCCTTACCGTGTTACCATAAATTGTTGCATCTTGGAATTGAAGAAACGATCTTTTCTCATTTCTACCCGCAAGATCCAATCTTAGATTAAGATTTTTAGCCACCTCAGCATCTAAATTAGCCCTTACATTATATTGCTTAAAACCTACATCATCATTTCCTTTAAAAAGACCATCTTGTTGTGCCGTACCTAAGGAAGCAAAATATTTGGATTTTTCATTTCCCCCTCTAACACTTAAACTTTGACGTTGCTGATCGGAAAATGATTTATACACCTCATTTATCCAATCCGTACTTGGGGCCGACCCATTTGCAAAGGCCTGAATTTGCTCCGGTGAATAAATATCCGGTTGACCTTGTTGAGATGCTAATGTATTTACACTTTGTGCATATAAAGCGGCATCAGCTAATTCAATTTCCCTAGTTGGACTTACAAATGCCCTGTTATGCGAATAATTGATTACGGCTTTACCGTCCTTTCCTCTTTTGGTAGTAACCAATATTACTCCGTTGGCCGCTTGTGCTCCGTAAATTGCCGCAGAAGCATCTTTCAATACAGAAATACTTTCAATATCGTTTGGGTCAATTCTAGAGAAACCACCCCTATTGGCCACACCATCAATTACAATTAATGGATCATTGTTACCGGTAGTTCCAATACCCCTTATTAAAAGACGCGCATTGTCCCTACCTGGTTCAGCGTTTGCCTGATTAACCACAAGTCCAGGAACACGGCCGGCCAGCGCATTATCTGCGGTAAGTACCGGGGTTTCCACAATCGCATCACCTTGCACCGTTTCAATTGCTCCAGTTACCTTTCTTCTTTCCTGTGTTCCATAACCCACAACAACAACTTCACTTAATGCCGAAGCATCTTCTGTTAGGACAACATCATAACTAGATTTGTTGGTTACCTGTACTTCCTTGGTAGAAAAACCTAAATAAGAAACCACTAATGTTGCAGAACCGCTTTCCAATTCTAACACAAATTCCCCATCAAAATTGGTTTGCACCCCATTGGTTGTCCCTTTTTCTAGTATTGATGCACCCGGTAAAGGCTGTCCGTTTTCATCACTGACAGTACCTGTTATTTGGTATTGGATTTCCTTATCCGCTTGATTTACCGTAGTATTTTCTATTGGTTTAACCACTCTTTTAATAAGAATAGTACCATCATCGGTAAATTTATAGGTAAGTCCTAACGGATTCAATGTGCTTTCCAACAACTGGCTTGCCTTGGTAGTACCTGCATTTAGAGTAACTACAGAAGCCCCTTGTATTAAATTGTTATTATAAACAAATTTATAATTGGATTGCTGATGTATTAGCCTTAGCATTTTCTTTATTGATACCGTCTGTGTTTTTTCTACCACAATCTCTGCATCTTGGGAAAAACTTGCTACAGGGCTTAACGCCATAGTAACCGTACAAAATAAAAAAATAAAAGCTCTCATAATCAGCTTAAGAAATAGATGACAATAAGGTATCTTTTGACACCTTGTGTAGTTAATTTTCATAAATTTGAGTTTGATTTAATTAGACATTTGGTTTAGTTAATCTTAAACAAGAGGAAACAGGCAACTCATTTGGACGTGCGGAGCCTTTTCCTCTATTTTTTTAATTCGTATTTTTTTGAATAATAATGGTATCATTATTAATGACAAATTTAATTTTACCTTCACTAGACTCTTCTATATGGTAAAGAATAGTATCTATAGAACTTGACCTCTCCAATATACCGGTAAAAGTGAAGTTCTTTAATTCTGCAGATTCAAAAGCTATTTCCACATCATACCACCTGGCCAATGAATTCATAATCTCCCCCAAAGATTCCGTATCAAAAGAAAAAAGTCCCGAAACCCAAGAAACCTCCTGCATTGCATCAACCTCTTTCACAGAAGTATCCCCATTTTCTTTATTATAAATAGATTGTTGGTTCGGTTTTAACAAACTTTCCCGAGTACCGTCACTTATTGCCACACTACCTTCTACCAATGTAGTTTTAACAAATTTCTCGTTGGTATAGGAACGCACATTGAATTGTGTGCCCAAAACTTGAACTTTTTGACCTTTGGTAATAAGGTGAAATGGCGTACCATTATTCTTTTCACTTGGAGAAACTTCTAAAAACACTTCGCCAAAAACAAGTTCTACCTCTCTTGGACGGTTTTTATTGAACGCTGTTGGATATTTTAATTTAGAATCTGAATTTACCCAAACCAATGTCCCATCCGGTAGTTTTAATTTAAACTGACCACCCCTTGGAACGGAAAGGTAATTATAAGATGAACTATCAGATGTTTCACTTTTCTTGTATTCTAAAGATTTTCCATTTCCTTGAACTTTATCGGAGTTGTACTCCAATCCTTCCTCTAACACAATCTGGTCACCATTATCCAAAGTCAAAATAGCCTTGTCTGTCCCTGCCTCTATAACTTTTTCAGAAGCAACAACTTCAGGTTCAGCAATTTCCCCTCCAGAATTAAACTGTAGCAAGGCTATAAACAAAGTAAAGGAGGCAGCAATTGCCAATTTTTTAAAGCGATTTCTTCTTTTCTCCCTTAAATCCTTAAAAATTTGTTCTTTAAAGGTATTTTTCGCCTTCTCACTATCATACATCTTCATACTTATAGAAAGTAAATAATGAATTTCAACTAATTCTGTAAATACCCTTTTCGGTTTTTTCTTATCAATAACCTTATCAAGTTTTTGAAGGTCAGACATATTGGCCTCCCTATTCAAAAATTTAATTATTAACCTAGCTTTATTTTTCATTTAACGTTAAGGATACTTAATTATATTACGTGTTAATTTAACATACCCCTAGGCATTTGATAACTTTTTTTTTAAATTTCCCAAAATTATCTACGAAATTCATGAAAATAGAACGAAATAAGGATTTGGAATTCGGGAGAAAATTAAAGTCTGGCAATGTTAAAGCATATGAACAATTAATAGACTTATATTATCAACAAATGTGTGGTTACGCCTACACTTTAATCCATGACCATACAGAAGCTGAGGATATTGTTCAAAATGTATTTGTTAAGCTTTGGGAAAAGCGCGCTAAAATAAAACCCGAACTATCTATTAAAAGCTTGCTTTACAAAAGTATTTATAATGAATTTATAGATTCTTACAGAAAAAATAAGGCCGTTACAAAATTAGAACTAAAGTATATTGAGGTACTTAGCGATTATGTAGAAAACCAACCGGAAAATCTAGAAATAAAGATTAAAAAGGTTTACGAAGTCATTGAAAAACTACCTCCAAAATGTAAGGAGGTATTCCTGTTGAACAAGAAAGAAGGACTATCCCATACTGAGATTTCCGAATATTTACAAATATCCATAAAAGCAGTGGAATGGCACATTACAAAAGCTTTTAAACAATTAAGAAAAAATTTAAATCAAGATATAGATACGATCCTATTTCTTCTTTTTGGCCATATACCACCACGGATAATTACGGATTAACGGACAACCTCAACATTTAAAACGTATTTAAATAAATACGCCTTAAGTACTATGTTGCTTTCCAATCCTCAAAATTTCTTTTAATTTTTTCATCGGTTAGCGGGTATAGCCCTACAATAGATTTGCCCTTCTGAACCTCTTTCATTACAAATTCTTCATATAACGTCATTTCAGTACATTCCTCGGCAACCTCATCTACCAAATGGGCAGGTATAACCATCACTCCATCATCATCTCCAAGAAGTACATCACCTGGAAAAACAGCTACATCCCCACAAGCAATAGGTTCATTTAAGGCTATGGCCTGATGCAAGGTCAAATTAGTAGGCGCAGACGGTTTTTGATGGTAAGCAGGCATATTTAAACCGGCAATTTCTGTAGCATCACGAAATCCGCCATCGGTTACCATGCCAGCTGCACCACGTACCATTAACCTAGTTGCCAAAATAGAACCCGCCGAAGCGGCACGTGCATCTTTTCTACTGTCCATTACCAGCACTGCGTCTTTGGGACATGTTTCTACCGCTACCCGTTGTGGATGTTTTTTATCCTTAAAAACCGAAATAGGATTTAAATCCTCTCGTGCAGGAATATATCTTAATGTAAAGGCCTCACCTACCATATTCGGTCTTCCTTTTTTTAAAGGGACTACTCCTTGAATAAATTGGTTTTTTAATCCCCTTTTAAACAAACAAGTGGCCACCGTTGCGGTACTTATTGCTTTTAATTTTACTCTTGTAGCATTTGATAATGAAGACATATAGTTAAATTTATTCTGCGGTTTCCCAAGTTCGTTTCAGATAATCAAGATCCTTTTTCATTTGTAAAAAAACCTCTTTTTGATTTATTGTTATTTGGGTGGCGCCGTGTTCCGCTCCACCCAAATCATACTCAAAATGCAAGGAAACAGGAACATTGATAACATATTTTTTGAGTAACGAAAAATAACGTTCAAAATCTACCATACCATCTCCCAAAGGAGTATTTACCGGTTTCCATTGACCATTAACCTTGCCCCATTTAAAATCCTTGATTACTATTGATTTTATATAAGGTTTTATTTGCCGTAATCCCAACTCCCAACTGTTTCCTCCTTCTACTACGGCATGCCTAATATCATATTGACAACCTATATTCTTGTTTTGTGTAGCCGAAAGGATCGGTATTAGATCCCAAATAGGAGCCCCCACATGTTTTCCTGCATGGTTTTGATAGCACCCTATGATTTCTAGATGTTCATTTAGTTTTTCTAAAGCGGCAGCTTGTGCGCCATAAACTACCTGACTTTCTTCAATACTTCTTTCCTCTGGATATTTTAACCATCCGGTACGGTAATGCGTAAAACCTAACTGACTTGCGGTAAGCAATACATTTTTATGTACTGCATCACGGGAATCCCAAACATTGGTTGTCATCATCCCAGGATTCATATCATATTTCTTCATCGCGGTAACAGCTTTAGGCAAATCTATCTCGGTCTCACGGTCAAATCCAAACCGTCAAAACCAATTTCTTTTGCCCTGGCGGCCATTTCATTATAATCAAGGAATTGCAAATGTTTAGAAAATAAGTTGATAACAAGATTATCTTTAGATTTTGGACTTTGGTTACTAAAAGGAGTATTAAAACCCATTAAGGGGATACCCCCAATAGCCATTGCGGATAATTTGGTAAAGTCTCTTCTGGTAACCTTTTTTTGATTTCTTGTCATCCTTAACGTATTGAAGATTATTTATCACGTAGAATTCATGTTAAAAACTTGCGTGTCTCACAAATATATGTATTTTTGGTAAACCAAACTGGTTAACCAATTTAAATAAATTCATGGAAAATAAGAATCATACAATAGTTTTGGTTGGTGTGTGCGGCACGGGTAAAAGCACCATTGGCCAAAAAGTATCAGAACACTTGGGTATTCCTTTTTTTGATGTAGATACCTTATTTACACCTAGTGAGTCCTCAAATAGTAGCTTACCACAAGAAATAGATTTGGATAAATGGTTGAATTCCGTTGAAGATTTAATTAAAACAGAAGCCAATAAAAAAGGCTGTGTTATTTCCTGTTCTATTTTAAAAAAGAAACAACGCTTAAGGTTGACCGAAAATTGTAATCATAAAATTGATTGGGTTTTTATGAACGACACCTACGAAAATGTAGCTCAACGCTTGGATAATAACAATGATCATGACCGACCTATTTCAGTTGTAAAATCAGATTTTGAAACATTAGAAATTCCTAAAAGGGCCTTAACTATAGATATGTCCTACCCGCAACAGGAAACCGTGTCCACTATATTAAAATATCTTGCTCGTAAGTATGGATGATTCTGTACTGTGGTATGATAGCCTTATAAAATCTTAAAATGATAAAGAAAAGTCACTTTTTATTAGGGGCGGTAATGTTACTGTTCTCTTGTGCTAAGAATGTAGATTCCAGTGGTATTTATGTAAAGGACATAGCTGAGTTAAACACAGCTATATCCAATGCAAAAGCTGGAGACGAAATAATTATGGCCAATGGGGAATGGAGTAATGTCAGAATTAAACTCTCTGGTCAGGGAACAGCAAAACAACCCATTACCCTAAAAGCCGAAACCCCTGGTAAAGTAATTGTTAAAGGTAAATCGGATTTAAAACTTGGGGGCGAATATTTGATTGTAAACGGTCTCTATTTTAAAGATGGATTCTCCCCTTCCCAATCGGTCATAGAATTCGCAATTACAGAGGATACGGTTGCAAATCACTCCCGTATTACCAATTGTGTAATTATAGATTACAACAAAAGTCAAAGAAACAAAACGGACCTTTGGATTCTGTTCAAGGGGCGACGCAACACCCTTGAGCACTGCTATATTGAAGGAAAATCTAATAGAGGCCCTACCATTAGAGTTGATTTAGCAGGAAACCAAAACATTAATAATTACCACAAGATCATCAATAATTATTTTGGACCAAGACCTCCTAAAGGCGGACCCAGTGCAGAAACTATTCAGCTTGGAAATAGTTTTACGTCAATGGCACCTAGCTATACCTTGGTAGCCAATAATTTTTTTGATAGGTGCAATGGGGAAGTGGAAATTATATCGAGCAAATCTAATTTTAACGAGTTTAGAAATAATGTATTCTACAAGAGTGAAGGTTCTCTGGTTACCAGACATGGTAACTACTGCACAATAGACGGAAATTATTTTATTGGGGATACAGATTCCGAACAAATTGGGGGCGTTCGCTTGATTGGCACGGGCCATTGGGTCACCAATAATTATTTCTATAATTTAAAGGGAAAAATCTTTAGAAGCCCACTAGCAGTAATGAACGGTATTCCAAAATCTCCCTTAAACAGATACATTCAAGTAACCGATGTTGTTGTAGCCCATAACTCTTTTATCAACTGCTCTTCTCCCCTCCAATTTGGAGTTGGATCTAATGTGGACCAAAAAGAAGTTTTGCCAGCATCTGAAATTAGGTCAGAAAGACCCATACGCACCATTGTGGCAAATAATTTGATCTATAACAACAGAAGCGACCAACAACCAGTTGTTGCCCATGATTCATTGGATGGCATTACGTTTAAAAGTAATTTAATTAACAACCAAGGTTCGTCATTTAAACATGATACCGGCTTTCGCCAAGAAGATTTTTCTTTAATGGAAATAGAAGAAAACCTCTTAGCCCCAACTCAAAATCTACCAGTTATAGCACGCTATAAGGGGTTTGAATTTGACCAAATTACAGAAGATTTATTCGGTAATTCACGTACCAAAGAAAATACAATTGGTGCTATATCTAAGACAAATACTGTAAAACCTAATCCAATGGATGTGTCTAAGTACGGACCGGATTGGTATCAGGTAGCATCCAATACATACAGCAATACCAAAAGGCATACGGCAAATTCCACAGAAGAGCTAATAAATGCAGTAAATGATGCCAATGCCGGTGACACTATTGTATTGACGGCTAATTCGTATGTACTAAAAACTCCTTTGAAAATAACCAAATTATTAACTTTAAAGTCTGCTGAAGCAACGAATAAGGCTACAATTAATTATGTAGGAGAGGCAGAAACTCCCGCTTTTGAAATGAATCCTGATGGAGAATTAATTGTGGAAGGCATCCGTTTAATAGGTACCAATAATCAATATGCATTTGCCAGCTTAAAAAATAATATGTCCAGCTTATATAACGTAACGGTTATAAATTCTATAATATCAAATTTTGACTACGTGCTAAAAGGTTATAAATATTCTTTCTCCGAGTATATAACCTTTAACTCATCAACCATTAAAAACTGTGCTAACGGATTAGAATTGGCTGCAGAAGATGATGATAAAGGGGAGTACAATGCAGAAAATGTTTTTATTGATAACTGTCTTTTTGAAAATGTTACCAAAAACGTTGTAAATTATTACAGGGGAGGTTATGATGAATCTACGGTAGGTGGCAATCTTAAGGTTGTAAATACTACGTTTAAGAATTGTGGTTCTAAAGATGAAACCGGTATTTTATTGAATACCTATGGAATAATAAATGTAGACCTATCAAAAAATATATTCAAGGATAACAAAATAAATCTCATAGCAAGATTATGGGGGGCAAAAAACAATTCACATTCTGAAAATACCTTTGAAAATTCTGGCAAACTGGTTGTTGAAGAAAACCTACCATTAAAATTAATGTATTAAAATTATGCCAAAAAAAGTTATAACATTTGGGGAAGTAATGATGCGCTTATCTCCTCCAGGATACGAGAAATTTTCACAAGCTAATTCCTTTGAACTGGTCTATGGTGGTGGCGAGGCAAATGTTGCTATATCATGTGCTTACCTTGGCATGAAGGCGGCTCACGTTACCCGCTTTCCAGACAACGCTTTAGGAAAAGCGGCAACCCAATTTTTACGAAAACATTGGTTAAGTACCGAACATATCTTCTATGGAGATCATATGATAGGCAAATATTTTCTTGAAAAAGGTGCCGTTCATAGGTCCAGTGAAGTAATCTATGAACGTGAGGGTTCGTCTTTCTCCTTGATCAAACCCTCTATGGTGAATTGGGAAAATGTGCTTAAAGATGCCGATTGGTTTCATTGGACAGGAATTACTCCTGCTATTTCAGAAGGGGCTTACTTATGTTGTCTAGAAGCCATAAAAACGGCAAATAAAATGGGCATTACGGTTTCTGGAGATATAAATTCTCGCAACAATATGTGGAAATACGGAAAGACCATGCAAGAAGTTATCCCTACATTGGTACAACATTGCGATGTGGTAATTACCAGTAGCTATGGTATTCGTGAAATGTTTGGACTAGGTCAACACGAAGATAAATTTAAAGATTTAGCCATCATACTAATGAATCAATTTCCGAATATCAAGAAAGTGGTAAAAAAAACGCGAAGAACCTTAAGTGCTTCTCACAACCAAATTCAGGGTAAATTGTGGAACGGGCAATCATATATTAAAAGTGATATGTTGAACATTACCCATATCATTGACCGGGTAGGAACCGGAGATGCCTTTGCCGCTGGTCTTATTTACGGACTATTACATTATGACGATGAACAAGCCATTGAATTTGCTTCTGCCGCTTGTGCCTTAAAACACACCGTCCCTGGGGATGTCAATATGGTTTCATTGGAGAATGTTCAGAGTCTTATGGACGGAGAAGCTTCCGGGGATATAAAAAGGTAATTTCAAAACTTTACAACGGGTACCAATCAAATCCACATAAAGTGATCCGAAATATTATGGATTTAACTTAAAATCAACCTATTTATTGTTAAATATTTGGTAGTCTTACAAATAACTGTATTTTTGGTAAACCAAACTGGTAAACCAATTAAACGGTTTTTTTAATATTTTGATTTAGCACATACAACAAACTACAAGAATCAACTTAGTACCAACAGCATATGAACCATACAAAAAACAAACCATCACTCTTAAATTCAATAGTAATAGTAGCTACTGCCTTACTAGCATTTAATTGTGGAGATGTTAAAAAACAAAAGGCCTTAAATTCGAATACAAATTTATCTGGACAAACCCTCCCAAACGATATTATTCCTTTTTTTGAGCATTGGAATTTAATTCTGGGGGATGGTTCTAATGTCGGCCAAGCAACAGACTACGAGAACAAAGATTTCTTTTACACTGCAGAAGACGATAATGGTGACTGGGTTGTTTTTAAATCCCCTAATGCAGGTAGCACCCATGGTTCTTCTAACAACACTAGGACAGAACTGGCTCAGTTGAAAAAATGGACACCCATGACCGAAGCAAAAATGAATGCTACACTTAAGGTTATGAACGTTTCTAACACTGGTGACCCTCGTGTTGCAGCAACCTATTCCGTAGTGGTGGGACAGATTCATAGTGCCGACGGACATGAGAACGAACCCCTAAAAATATTTTACAAGAAATTTCCAGGGCACACAAAGGGCTCTGTCTTCTGGCATTATGAAATAAATACGGCAGGTGATGATAATTCTAAAAGATGGGATTACTCCTACCCTATTTGGGGGCATGACTTTTCTGTGGTTAGTGAAGATGAAAATAGTTATCCGCCAGAACCAAAAGATGGAATTGCCTTAGGTGAAGAATTTAGTTATGAAGTTGATATTAAAGATGGAATGATGTACCTCACCTTTACTAGTGAAGGACACGAGACCAAAACTTTTACAAAAAATTTAATCGCTTCAGAATACACCAATAGGTCCACTATTCCGGAGCAAGTACAAAATTTATTTTTCCCCATTGGTCAAAATGGGGTTGAGCGTGAAAAAGCATACTCCGGCGAAGGTCTATTTTTTAAACTGGGCACCTATAACCAAACCAACGGAAAAGACCCTAAAGTAAACAAAGTGTGGTGCTCAGGAGCCGAAACGCATGGTGGGGACCTACAAAAACAGTACTCAGATGGTAATTATGCAGAAGTTTGGTTTAAAGATGCTAAAATCACGATCAGTGATGACGCCTATTCCAATGCGGGATATTTTGAAGCTAATGATGGTCTTAGTACCAAAACTGTATATCCTAACGAAGTAATTCCCTTTATGGATAAATTTAAAATACTTACAGGCGATGGCACCACGGTTGAAGATATCACGGAATTTGAAGACAAAGATTTTTTCTATACCGTAATTGATGGCACACGCCGCTGGGTAGTTTATAAAACACCAAATTCTGGGGTTACCTCTAAAAACTCTAGCAACACGAGAACAGAATTACACGAAAAGAGAGAATGGACTCCAGAAGATGGCGGTAAGCTTACGGGCACCTGTAAAGTAATGCAAGTTTCTACTTCGGGCGATGCAAGGGTGGCAGCATCTTACTCTGTGGTAATAGGACAAATCCATAGCGGGGAAGGCCACGAAAACGAACCATTGAAAATATTCTACAAAAAATTTCCTAGCCATACCAAAGGTTCCGTATTCTGGAATTATGAAATAAATACAGCAGGTGATGATAATGCTGGTAGGTGGGACTACTCCACCCCGGTTTGGGGATATGATATGTCCGTCATTGGCACAAGTAAAAACGAGGCACCCACAGAGCCTGTAGATGGTATAGAATTAGGAGAAGAGTTCAGTTATGAAATAAATGTTTATAAAGGAATTATGTACCTCACGTTTAAAAGTGACAAACATGAAACCAAGACATTTACCAAAAATCTCATCCAATCTGATTACGTAAACAAAACCGATATACCGGTACAAACACAGCAAATGTTCGTGCCAATAGGGCAAGATGGTACAGAACGGCCCAATGCCTATAAAGGTGAGCTTGGTTATTTTAAACAAGGTGCCTACAATCAAACCAATGGTAAAAGCTATGAAACCAATAAAGTTTGGTGTGCTGGTGCAGAAACCTATGGTGGTGATATTGCTAAGCAGTATGAAAATGGTTGCTTTACAGAAGTATGGTTTAGAGAAGCAACGGTTGGTCCGGGTACGCCCCCAAATTAATTACTATTTAAAAACAGTTTATTAAGAATACAAAAAGTGATCAAATTTTAAAATCATATAAAAATGAAACGTTTTAGTGAAAAATACATCCCAACCAAAGAAATGGAATGGGATGAGCTTGGTGGTGGAGTATCGAGGAAATTTTTAGGTTATGACAACCAAATTATGATGGTAAAAGTAAAATTCGAAAAAGGTGCGTTGGGTGCACCTCATCAACATTTTCATACCCAAGCCACCTATTGTGTATCGGGTAAATTTGAATTTGAAATTGATGGAGTGAAGAAAATTGTAGAGGCTGGAGATGGCGTTTACATTGAACCAAATTTATTACATAGCGCAGTTTGCTTGGAAGAAGGCATGCTCATCGATACGTTTAGCCCTGTTCGTGAAGATTTTTTAAGTGGTGATGGCGTTTCTTATTTTGGAAACAAATAGCGACAATTAAAAATTCTATTCCAATTTGTGAGAACTTCATATCACAATTTAAATGGACAAAACATTCACAATACCATTATGTCAAGAATATGAAAAATAAACTATCAGGAAAAAATGTTCTCATTACCGCTGGTGCACAAGGAATTGGCGAGGCAATTACCAGGCACTTTATAGATAACGGTGCCAATGTGGCCATACATTATTTTTCAAGCTCCAATACTGCTGACGAACTGGTGATTTATGCACAGAAAAAAGGCTTAAAAGCCCTTGCTATAAAAGGTGACCTTACAAATGAAGCTGACGCTAATCATGTTGTTCAAGAAACGGTAAATACCTTAGGCGGTTTAGATATCCTTATTAACAATGCAGGCTCCCTTGTAGCCCGTAAAATGTTAGGTGAAATGGATTTGGAATTTTGGCAGAGAGTTATGGACATTAACCTTACCTCTATGATGTTCGTAACAAGGGCCGCAATTACCCATCTTGCAAAAAATGACACAAGTAGTATTGTCAATTTGGCATCACTTGCAGGACGTAAAGGAGGTCACCCCGGTTCTTTGGCGTACGCAACCAGTAAAGGTGCCATACTAACCTTTACACGAGCACTCTCCGCAGAATTAGGTCCTAAAGGTATACGCGTCAACGCCGTAGCTCCAGGCCTTATTTTAGGAACATCATTTCATAATACCCACACCACCAAAGAATCTGCAGCAGCGACTACTGCAGGTATTCCTATTAAACGGGCCGGTAATGCTAATGATGTTGCTAGAGCGGTCGTCTATCTTGGTTCAGAATATGATGGCTTCATTACAGGTGCCACATTGGACATTAATGGCGGTGTCTATAATATGTAAAAGTATTTACCTAAAGTAATCTTAACTACTATTGTTTACACTTAATACGAATACAAGTTATACGATGATTTCCATGAAATGATTTTACTAAACCCTTTGTACAGCAATCAACAAAATTATCGACTTAACAATTATATAGCACCAATTTTATCGTTCTGATAAAAATCCAAATTATAAAATCTGTATTTAATTTTTATTTAACAAAGTAATAATATATATTTGGTAAACCAAATTGGTAAACCAGTATGGAAAACCAAAATACGGTTTTAAAGAACTAACAATTAACTAAATCAAAATATCACTCGCGAATGAAAAAATAGGAAAGTTTAAAAAAGAAAAAAGGACGGGTGCACGCCCATCCTTTTAAATCAAAATTACTTCATTATGAAGGGAAGTAATACTTACATGATACCAAGATATCACGTGTTACAAATTTACAATAAACATTTGATTTTTCAGAATACGGGTCTTGGGTAAATTTCATTTAACGTGCAATGAACATGTTAAATGTCAAAAAACAATTTACTAACTCATTTTTACTAAAATTTAAATTTATGAAGATTACGTTACTAAAACGGTTGTTATTACTAGGAGCATTTGTTTGCTTCTCAGGAATATCTGCCCAGACGGTATCCGGTACGGTTTCTGATTCAAGTGGACCATTACCTGGAGCAAGTGTTGTCGTAAAAGGAACAACTAATGGTACGCAAACCGATTTCGACGGAAATTATACGTTAGATAATGTTGATGGTTCCGCTACCTTAATATTCAGTTATGTAGGCTATTCCTCCCAAGAAATAGCTGTAAACGGACAAGCAACCATGAATGCGGTTCTTGTTGAAGATACCAGCCAACTAGATGAGGTTGTGGTCATTGGTTACGGTACAAGAAAAAAATCATCATTAACAGGTGCAGTTGCCAAAGTTGAAGGTGGAGCTATTGCTTCCATTCAGGCACAACGTGTTGATGAGGCTCTTGCAGGTAAATTATCTGGGGTATTAATTCAAAATCAAGATGGTGCGCCAGGTGCAGACCCAAAAATACAGATTAGGGCCGCTTCTTCCATTAATGGGAATTCAAACCCATTAATTGTTGTGGACGGCTACCCCATTTCAGGTAGTCTTGCAACCGTTAATCCTAATGATATTGAAAGTTTAGAGGTATTAAAAGATGCGGCTTCCGCTGCAATTTACGGTTCTCGTGGTGCCAATGGTGTTGTATTGGTAACTACCAAAAAAGGGAGAAGCGGTAAAGCTAAATTTAGTTTTAATACATATACCAGTACTTCAAGTAGATATCTTAGAGATAATATTAGAACCACTGCTGGTGACTTTGCTGAAATAGCAAGAGCTAATATTGCGGACGGTACTTTTAATGTATCTGATCTAGACCCCGCCATAGTGGAATACAGATTAAATGGCTATGCAAACTCGCCAGATGTTGTTGGTGTCGAAGATTGGTTTTTTAGAAACGGTTCAAGTACCAACTATGACTTTAGCATGAGCGGTGGTACGGATGATGTAAATTATTTTGGTTCAATAGGCTATCTAAATACAGATGGTGTAGCCATTACCCAAGGTTTTGAAAGGGTAAATGCCCGTTTAAATATTGATGCCAAACTAGGAGACAAATTTAAAACTGGGGTAAGTTTCAATGGTTTTGTTTCAAAAAGGGATATTGTTGGTCATGATATGCGAGATTTATTGAGAGCATATAGTGTACACCCTATTTATCATACAGAAGCTTCCATTGCTTTTGTTCAGCAATTGGACCAACAAGCACAGGCTTTAGGTCTTAATTTCTTTGATTCTGGGTATAGAGGCGGTGCAGATGCACCCTTTAATAATAGCATTTATACTTTAGAGCCAGGAATGACTGCTCAAGATTGGCATTATGGTAGAAGCGGTAATGGTATTGGTGGATCTGGTGATGCAGGTCCTGCTACAAAACTTGACAATACCGATCGCTATCAAAAAACATTTTTTGGTAACCTAACATCCTACTTACAATATGAAATTGTAGATGGCTTAAACATCAAAACTGTTCTTGGAGGTGATTTAAGGGATACCGAAGATTATTTCTGGCGTGGTCTGGAGTTCGACTCAAGGGCTAGAAGCACACAAACTGCCTTAGACCAAACCAATGTCAAAAGATCATCTATATTAAGCGAAACTACATTAAACTATACTAAGACCATTGACAAACATGATATTTCAGCAGTTGCAGGTCTAGAATTTCAGAACTTCTTCATTACGGGCACCTCCCTTCAAGGATCAAACGTTCCCTTTGGAGATATTATAAATTTCAACCTTCTAGAGCCTGCTGACATTGCTGTATCTGAAAGGGATGAAACCATTGCAAGAAGAAGTGTCTTTGGTAGGATTAACTATGCCTATGACAATCGATATTTATTTTCCGCTTCTGTAAGAAGGGATGGCGACTCTCGTTTTGGAGCCAATAACAAATACGAAACCTTTCCTGCACTTTCTGTGGGTTGGAACGTGCATAATGAAGCATTTTGGAAATCAGATGCATGGAGTTTAATGAAGCTAAGGTTTAGTACGGGTTCTTTGGGTACAACTTCAGATTTAGGAGCATATAATTCATTAAGCTTATTGAATCCTAGCGCTACTATTTTCGGAAATGGATTCTTAATCCCATCAGATGTTGCCAATGAAGATTTGACTTGGCAGACCAATACGGAAACCAATTACGGTATTGACTTAGGGTTTGCAAGTAACCGTTTTCGCATAAGTGCAGATTATTATACATCAGATATAGAGGATATCCTTATTAACCAGAGTGTATCGGAAGTTTTAGGTACAACCTCAATTCGATTAAACTCCGGTGATGTAAGAAGTTCTGGTCTTGAGCTAGAGTTATCGGCCGCTTTGGTCCAAAAAGCAGATTTCAACTGGAACGTAAGTGCTAACCTATCTACTGTAAACACAGAAATTACAGATTTGGGCGGATTAGACGAATTACCACAGACCATTTATGGGCAAAGTGGTAGAGGTCCGGTATTTAGAAATTATGTAGGTGGTGAAATAGGTGAAATGTGGGGTATTGAAACAACGGGTGAAGTTGAAATGGAATACCTGTCCAACCCAATTGAATTTCCTGACCAAGAAAGTGGTTGGAGCTATGCCGTAGACCAAAATGGAGACGGAGTTATAGATAGGACCAGAACTGTGGAAGAAGGTGGTGATTTGGTGAAAATTGGACAAAATACACCTGATTTTTACTGGGGACTTAACAGTAATATCCAATTCAAGGATTTTGATATGGCATTTCAATTTCAAGGCGCACAAGATGGTGACGTTTACAATATTGACCCATTATACTATGGCTCGCAATGGGGAAGAGGCTTACGTGACGTGTTTGATGCGGACGGTGATGGTTTAGCCGATAATAACGGACAAATTTATGTTCGAAACAGAGATCAAACAGATTCCATGATTCAAGATGCCTCTTACGTTGCTTTAAGAAACTTGACACTAGGTTATACCCTAGATTCAGATTTAGTCAACAAAATTGGTATGAATTCTGCCAGAATCTATGTAGCTGCAACGAATCTATTATACCTATGGGGAGATGATTATACTTCATTTAACCCAGAAGGTATAGAGACAACTAATGGTGGCTATTTAGGCCCAACTACTTATGGTGTTCAAGTGGGTGCTAGCCCAATAGTTAGAAGCTTTACATTGGGTTTAAATCTTAATTTTTAATACGAAAAACAATGAAAAACATATATAAAGTAACATTGGGATTACTGCTGACATTGACAGCATGTGAAAATGATTTGGACCAGGTTCCGCCAAATATTGCAAGTGCAGATTCTTTGGAAGACTTTACCGGGGTTCTAAATGCCGCCTATTTTTATCAAATAGGATCGGTTACGCCTATGGCGGTTATGGGAGATTTTAGAGCGGACAATGCGCTAATGTTTGAAGCTCCATTTACAGAATTTGATGAGTTTGATGCGGATTTACCGGTAATGGAAGACCAGTTTTTTGGACCTTTCTATACGGCAATGTACAAATCAATATTAAGTGCAAATAATGTTATTGAAAATTCTACTGACGCCACAGATATAGGTGAAGCAAGGTTTTTAAGGGCGCTTTCTTACTTTAAGTTAGTTCAGGTTTTTGGTGATGTAACAGTGAATTTAACTGGATCACCAGCCGTAGATGACCCATCTATATTGGCAAAGCAACCGGCTGCTGGCATCTATACTGATGTTATTGTTCCAGACCTGCAAGATGCCATTTCAAAATTGGATAATAGTGGTCTTGGCAGTGGAAGAGCTTCTGAAATTGCTGCGCGTGCCCTTTTAGGTAAAGTATATCTATTTCAAGGGGATTTTGGTAATGCAGAAACACAGTTGGCCAGTGTGGTAAATGGTGCTGCAGGTGCTGGTATTGAGCTACAGACAGATTTTGCTACAATATTTGGAGCAGACTATGATTTAAATCCTGAGATTATTTTTGCAACACAAATTTCAAGTTCCATTGTTGATGAATATGGTTTCTCAGAATTTTGGTCTTGGTCCGGTGGTCTGGATACAAAATCGCTAGAACCATTAGACCTTGATCTGGTTGCTGCTTTTGATGATAGCCCAGGTGATTTAAGAAGAGCTGTTACGATAGATGAGACCATATTGGCTTCTCCTAAATTTCCACAGACCAATGGACCGGAACATGACTGGATCGAGATTCGTTTAGGTGATGTAATCCTAATGTATGCAGAGGCTTTAAATGAAAATGGCAACACAGAAGATGCGTTAACCGAATTAAATAAAATTAGAGACAGAGCAGGTTTGGATGACTCTCCCGCTGAAAGTCAGGCTGAAGTTAGACAAGCTATACAAGATGAAAGAAGGTTAGAATTGGCCTTTGAAGGACATAGATGGTTTGATTTGGTTAGAACAGGAACCGTAGATACAGAAATGGGAGAATCCGTGAATCCAAATTATTATTTGTTCCCGATTCCAATTTCTGAAGTTTTGGCCAGTGGTGGTGTAATTACACAGAATCCAGGATATTAATAAAATAGGTTTTTTTGAATAGTTGTTGAGTTGGTTTGTACAGTTAGCACAACTGGTCTAGGACTAGACCAGTTAGCTACTGTATATTTTAAAACCCTACAAATAATCATAAAAATCTCTGGATAAATAGTTTTTTTGCTTAAGGTTAATTGTCTAAATTTAACAAACCAATCTGGTTAACCAATTTTTGAAGTTATTTATAAGGTATGAAATTAGACATCCTCACACGAACGGAAAATCAAGAAATACAACATAGCATAATCTCTAAGATTAGAGATTTAATGAATTATAAAAATCTTGAACCCGGAGACAAATTGCCCTCAGAGAGAATGCTTTCTGAAAAATTCAATGTAAGCAGAACCAATGTTAGGGAGGCTATTCAAAAATTGGAATTTTATGGTCTACTGATTTCAAAACCACAGAGTGGCACTTTTGTAGCCGATATTGGTCAAGTTGCCATGAACGGTATGATCGAGGATATCCTGAGGTTAGAGGAGCCAGATTTTAAATCTTTGGTCGAGACCAGAATTTTATTGGAACTAAAGACCGTTCGTCTAGCGGCACAAAGAAGAACCAAGGATGATTTAATGCAGATGAAAATGGCTCTGGACGCTTATAGTGAAAAGGTGAAAAACGGAGAAGATGCTGTTCAAGAAGATTTACTTTTTCATTTGGCTATAGCAAAGGCCAGTGGTAATAGCACCATGAATACTTTTATGTTGATCATAACACCGGAAATCATTACAAATTTTGAAAAATATCATGTATGTGACAAAGGAATGGCATTTAGGGGAATTGAAGAGCATGAAGATATTTTCAATGCAATTAAGGAACAGAATCCTCAATTGGCAAAGGCAAAAATGAAAGTACATTTTAAAACATTATATCAATATTGCTATAACATATAAATAAAAAATATCAAAAAAGATAAAATTGCACGGTTTTATCTTAGTTAGAAAAAAAATCATAGTGAAGGGAATAATACTTAAAACTACTATTAAAATTCAGCTATAATTTGATCCTCTTTCAAATTATTATAAAATTTTTATAAAAGATTCTAAGTATAAAATTTTACACAAGCATATTGCTTGGGTATCTCTCATTGCCAATTTTGAAAAAAATTTAGGGTAACCAAACTATTGAATATGAAAGTTAAAGGATTACGTTGGTGGATTATCACATTGATTTTTGTGGCCACGGTTATCAATTATATTGACAGAACCGCTTTTGCATTATTATGGCCGCAAATGGGAGAAGATTTAGGCATGGATAATTCTGACTATGCCCTTATGCTCAACATTTTTATGGTGACATATGCAGCCAGTAAATTTTTATCCGGAAGATTATACGATAAAATTGGAACTAGAATAGGTTTTATCTTATCTATTGTAGTATGGTCGTTAGCTGCAACCTTTCATGCTGTAGCACAAGGAATTATATCATTATCAGCAGTTCGTGGCATGTTGGGACTTGGTGAGGCAGGGCTATGGCCTGGCGCCGTAAAAAGTAACGGAGAGTGGTTTCCTGTTAAACAACGCGCATTGGCACAAGGAATTTTCAATTCAGGCGCCTCCATAGGTAACGTCATTGCCCCAATAATCATAGTTTTTCTCTACGCCCAATTTGGATGGAAGTCTACCTATGTAATTTTAGGTGTACTAGGACTATTATGGGTAGTGCCTTGGTTTATATTAAACAAGTCAAAACCAGAGGATCATCCATGGATTACCGATGAGGAAAGAAACTTGATCCTAAATGATAGAATTGAAAATAACGACGTGGCCATAGAAGGGGCCAAAAGCTTAAGTGTTGGTAAAATTTTAAGTTACAAACAACCCTGGGGAATTCTACTTTGTAGATTTTTCATTGAACCAATATGGTGGTTCTTTGCCGGTTGGATGCCTATTTATTTGAACTCAAAATTTGGGTTAAGTATAGAAGAAATCGGAAATACCATGTGGATTTCCTATTTAATGGCTGCAGCTGGGGGAATATTAGGAGGCATGTTTACCGAAGCCATTATAAAACGTACCTCTGTAGATGTGGGTAGAAAAGCCAGTATTGTCTTAGGGTGTTTGTTAATAATTATCGGTTTTGTTTCCATTATAATGTTCTTAAGTGATTCTAACTATATGACCTTCATATACTTGGCAGGGATGGCACTTTTTGGATTTCAATTTGCCATAGGAAACATACAAACCTTGTCCAGCGATTTATTTAAAGGTCCGTCAGTAGGAACTTTGGCAGGTTTAGCAGGAACGGTTGCAGCCATATCCCCTATTATAATGAATTGGTTTATAGGAACAATTACAAAAGAAGGTTCTTATACCCCGGCATTTATGGCTATTACCGTTTCGGTAATATTGGCTGTTTTGGCAATCTTCATTTTAATTAGAAAAATAAGACTAGTAGATAGTACAGGTGAATAAAAAAATAATATAGATTAAAATTAACATAACATGAGTAATAAAGGAAAAGTAGCAATAGTTACAGGAGCAACAGGAGGTATAGGATTTGAAGTGGCTAAAAGACTAGGAAAAGATGGGTATACCGTAATCTTGAACGGTATTCAAGATGAAGTAGGTGCCAATAGGGTAAAGGAACTCACGGCAGAAGGAATAAACGCAGAATACAAAGGTTTTGATGTTACAAGTGAAGAGGCCGTTTCTTCAAATATTAAAGCTATAGGGGAAAAATACGGAAGAATAGATGTACTGGTCAATAACGCAGGTGGTTTAGGCGGTAGATCCCGATTTGAAGAAATGACTACCGATTTTTACAGAAAAGTCATGGCATTGAACTTAGATTCTGTATTCTTTGCTTCTAGGGCAGCTATACCCTACCTAAAAAAAGGAGACCATCCATCTATAATCAATTACACCTCTAACGCAGGTTGGACAGCGGGTGGCCCTGGTGCAGGTATTTACGGTACTTCCAAAGCTGGGGTTCATGCCATTACAAGAGCTTTGGCTAAAGATTTGGCAGAGTATGGTATACGCGCAAATGCCGTATCACCTGGTACTATAGATACGCCATTTCATGCGCAGATCAAAGCTACCAAACCAGAAGTGTTTGCTTCATGGGCAAACAATATAATGCTAGGTAGATTGGGTCAACCAGAAGATGTAGCTGGTGTTGTTTCTTTCTTAGCTAGTAAAGATGCGGCATTCATTACGGCAGAAACCATTCAAATTGGTGGTGGTCAAGCATTAGGTATCTAAATTACAGACATTTTAAAATCAATCTTAAACAAAACAATAGTGCTTTTTACGGGTTAACAAAAAAGTAATTTCCCGTATAGGAAGCTAATATATTCTAGAATTAATGAAAAAAGTAGTAACCTTTGGAGAGATAATGCTACGCCTTGCACCTCCAGGATTTTTAAGGTTTTCACAAACCAATAGTTTTGATGTAGTATATGGTGGTGGCGAATCTAATGTGGCCGTTTCCTTGGCCAATTATGGGGTGCCCGTAGATTTTGTAACACGTTTACCAAAAAATGACATTGGAGAATGTGCCCTTATGGAAATGAGAAAACGTGGTGTTGGTACGGACAAAATTGTTTTTGGTGGCGATAGATTAGGTATTTATTTCTTGGAGACCGGTGCTGTTAGTAGAGGTAGTAAAGTAGTTTATGACCGTGCACATTCTGCCATTGCGGAAATAGAATCTGGAATGATAGACTGGGATGCTGTTTTTGATGGTGTTGAGTGGTTTCATTGGACCGGGATTACTCCTGCCATCTCACAAGGAGCGGCCAATGTGTGTTTAGAGGCGGTAAAAGCTGCAGATAAAAAAGGCATTACCATTTCTACAGATTTAAATTATAGGGCAAAATTATGGAACTATGGTGGCGACCGTGAGAAGATTATGACCGAGTTAACCTCGTATTGCGATATTATACTTGGAAACGAGGAGGATGCAGAAAAGCATTTCGGTATTCACCCAGAAGGTTTGGATGTTCATAAAGACGGCCATGATGTAAAGGCGGAAGCGTTTTTATCGGTTTGCAAACAAATGATGACAAAATTCCCTAAAGCTAAAAAGGTCATTACCACCTTAAGAGGCTCTATTTCAGCATCACACAATACCTGGGCAGGTGTGCTATGGGACGGTTCTAAAATGTTCGAGACCCGTCAATACCAAATTACGGATATCGTAGACCGCGTGGGCGGTGGAGATTCTTTTATGGGCGGACTTATTTATGGTTTGCTAAAATATCCTAAAGACGACCAAAATGCTTTAGATTTTGCCGTTGCCGCGTCTTGTTTAAAACATACCATTAAAGGAGATGCCAATCTGGTAACAGTTAGTGAAGTGGAAAAATTAATGGGTGGTGATGCTTCTGGGCGGGTCGCAAGGTAATACCTTATTCAGATTGTCTTCTAAAGAGGGTAATATTTTATGTTTAATACAACTATAATACGTAACTAATTATAAAACCCCTGCTTTAAGGTACGGGTAAAATGGATTTATGGCACAATATTCAAGAATAGAAGTAGCACGGGTAATGAAAGAATCTGGAATGGTACCCTTGTTTTACCACGCCAATATTGAATTGGGCAAACAGGTTTTAAGAGCATGCTACAATGGTGGGGCAAGATTGATGGAATTTACGGCACGTGGAGATTTCGCTTTCGAAGTATTTTCAGAATTGAACAAGTTCGCAATTAAAGAACTTCCTGGAATGATTATGGGTGTTGGATCCATAACCGATGCAGCTGCGGCCTCTTTATTTATGCAGATGGGGGCCAACTTTATTGTAACCCCATCGTTACGCGAGGATATTGCCATTGTTTGTAACCGTAGAAAAGTATTATGGTCACCTGGATGTGGCTCCTTGACAGAAATCAATAAAGCAGAGGAAATGGGCTGTGAAATAGTTAAACTATTCCCTGGAGCCCTTTACGGACCTGGTTTTGTTAAAGGCATAAAAGGTCCACAACCTTGGACGAGCGTTATGCCTACCGGTGGTGTAAGTACAGATGAAGCCAATTTAAAAGCTTGGTTTAATGCGGGGGTTACCTGTTTTGGTATGGGGTCTAAACTAATCAGTAAAGAAATATTGGACAATAAGGACTTTACAGCATTGGAAAATACGGTGCGTTCAACATTACAAACAATTTCTAATTTAAAAGATTAAAAAATGATAGAACCAAAAGCAAGTACATCCATTTTAAAAAAAATACTTGCTTTGGTTTTAGCATTTGGCCCGGGAATATTTGCTATTGGCTATACCATTGGTACAGGCAGTGTCACCTCTATGATTGTAGCTGGCAGTACATATGGTATGCAACTATTATGGGTGCTTGCCATAAGTTGCGTTTTTTCTGGCCTGCTTATGTATACCTACGGTAATTATGCGCTGATTTCTGGAGAAACGGCACTTTATGGATTTAAGAAAAACATCAAAGGAGGAAAATTAATTGCAATACTGATCATAGTGGGCATTTCCTTTGGTCAATGGAATTCTTTAATGGGTATTTTAGGGATTTCCGCAAATATTATTTATGAAATCTTCCTTATTTATTTTCCACAACTAGAAGGTTTCCGGTATGGGACCGTCCTTATGGTTGCCATTCTGGTCATTGCTATCATGTATGCACTGTTATGGGTAGGAAAGTATACTTTTTTTGAAAAAATATTGGTCATATTTGTTACCATAATGGGATTATCATTCATCATTTCTCTTTTTATGGTATATCCTTTACCAATAGAAGTACTCCTAGGTCTAGTACCTTCCATCCCTAAAGTAGAAGGAGGCAAAATGATGGTAGCCGCCTTTGTAGGAACTACTATGGCAGCAGCAACTTTTTTGTCCCGTCCCCTATTCATTAAAGGTAAAGGTTGGACAATTGCAAACAGAAGCCAACAAAAGAAGGATGCTATTTCTGCCGCAATATTGGTATTCATTATAAGTGCGTCTATAATGGCCGTTGCCAGTGGCGCACTATTTCATCAAGGACAACCGGTGACCAAAGTATTGGATATGGTTAATACACTAGAACCTATTGCAGGCAATTTTGCACTGACCTTATTTTTCTTTGGAACCTTAAGCGCAGGCTTGTCCTCTATTTTTCCTTGCTTACTGATCGCTCCAATATTATTGGCAGATTACCAGTCAGGAGAGCTGGATACAAGCTCCAAACAGTTTAGGACCATAACAGCTATAGCTTGTTTATTTGCATTAATAGTACCCGTATTTGGCGCTAACCCAATTGAAATGCAGATAATGTCACAAGTATTCAATGTATTTGTTTTACCAATAGTTATTGTTGGCATTCTACTTTTGATAAACAATAAAAAAATCATGAAGGGACATAAAACAAGTTTCTGGATTAATTTAGGCTTATCCGCTGCACTTTTATTTGCCTGTTTAATTTCTTATAATGGAATTTTGGGGCTTATTGATTTTTTTAGGTAATAATTTAAATGAGGTTTTTGTTATAACCATTACCTATATTCCCTTAAATCATCTATAAAAATCATCACCTACCCACCTATTTGTTAGCCATTTATAATATTCCCTTGCTTATATTTCTCCAAAAAAGTTGTTGATTTACAACTTTGGTTCACTTTATAATTGAAAAAGTTAAAAGGAAATATAATTTAAAAATTCTGGGAATTATTTTATCGTATGGCCATCTAAGCCCTCCTAAGTACTATAAGTCCATAACTTATAAATTGATACAAGATTCATTTATGTAGATGACCGGCGAAAATCGTGTAAACAAAAAACCTGCTAATCAGTTGATTAGCAGGTTTTAAAAAAGTCGGGGTGGCAGGATTCGAACCTGCGACCTCCGCGTCCCAAACGCGGCGCGATAACCGGGCTACGCTACACCCCGAAAATGGTTATCAAAAAATATGTCTCTCAACATACTGTTGCGGAGAGACAGGGATTCGAACCCTGGGTAAGTGTTTCCACCTACGACGATTTAGCAAACCGCTCCTTTCGGCCACTCAGGCACCTCTCCAGTAATTCTTCAATGAACTGTTGCTCTAAATAGCGGATGCAAATGTATAAGTATAACTGGTTTTACACAACTATTTTGTTGGTTTTTTTAAAGAAAAAAATACCATGTTATATTTCAAATCTTATTTGCAGCTACACCTGTCTGAAAATCTGATAATTATAGTATTTAATTTACAATATTTAGCTCCCCTATGTCTCCATTTTCTGTAACGGCCGTTGCCTTTAGTTCTAAAATTGTACTTTCATTAGGTAATTTAAAATTAATTATAGCTTCTCCTTTATCATCTGTCATTATTTCTGTATCCCAAAACAAGGTCAGCAATTTATTTTTTGAACTTTTATTGTTTTTAAATAAATCTTTCTGATATTCTTCAAAGTTGGCCGTTTGAGAGTATCCTTGAAATTTTATAAAGGCTTCCTTTCTTTTTGTTGCATCTAAAAATGAGCCAGAACGTGTGTAAATAACAATGGCACCACCCGTGGCACGCGATCCGTAAATAGATGCCTTTGGGCCAAATAAAATTTCAATTCGCTCAACATCTACAGCAGGTAAAAAAGACATTATTTCAGGTAAACCTGAATATATTCCTAATGCAGAATTACTTTCTTGAGATAATGGCATACCATCAAGAACCCACAAAACAGGTCCTAAACCAGCGGCTTTTGGTAATACCACTCTAGGAGTCATTGACCCCAACCCCATAACTTGTACGCCAGGTATCCCCAAAAACATTTGAGGAATAGTTTTAGGTCTTTTGGGGTCTTGGAAAACAACCCTAGAAGGTTCAATGCCATAAACTGATCGAGCCCCTTTCTTTTTGTTTTCTATTTTTTTATCCATTACAGAAACCTCCTCCAATTCAATTAACCGATCCTCATCAATAGGTTGCCATGAAGAAGATTGTACTATGTCACCTTTTTTAACTTGATAGTCTTCTGCCCTATCTTTTTTTACATTTTTCCCTAGATTTTGTCCTGTTTCCTCCAAAGGAATAAACTTCACTAAACGATTCCTTGTAGCATCACCTGTAGTCCTAAACACCAATTCTGTCTCCCCTTCAAATTGTAAATCCTCTAACCTTAAGATTCCCTTACCGTTTGTTACAATTTCTTTGAACACCATATCTTTTTCAGATACACCATAAATTTGAATTTTAGTATTTGGAAGTAACTCATCATATAAATTATAGGCATACCCATAAAGGTCTAAACCCTGTTGAAATGGATACTTTATATTATCAGGAATATCCTGTACCGGTAATTCGTTTTTTTGATTTACAAATGTTAAAACAGAAATATCATTCTTATAAAGCTTTTCACGTTGTATGTTAAATGAACTTTTTAAGTCCTTAACATCCAATTTCTTTTCATCAATTATTTTTTTAACCTCTTTGTCCAACCCAATAGAAGAAAAACCTACCGCACTAAAACTAACTTGTGTTTCTTTAGGTTCTCCTTGTAAGTCCATCACTTTTACTTTATAAGATATTTCTCCTTCATTATCATGATTCAACTTGGTCAAAGAAATATTTAGATTATTATTAATCTCAATAGGTACCGGTCTTTGTGCCAACTGAACACCATTTTCATTGATCAATTTAATATTAAGAATTCCAAAAGGGATTCCTTCTTTAGGGACTTCGATAATAGTTGATGAGCTTTTTAGGTCTAGCTTCTTTTCAAAATAAGTTACATCGCCCATTTCTCCTTTTAACCAAACTTTTGAATTTGAAAATTCTTCGGTTTTTTGTATTCTAATGGTAAGGTTTTCGGCATTTAAATTATTTACATTTATAAGTACACCTTGTGAGATACTATTTGGCAGGGCGAAAAAATCTCCATTCTTTGTTTTAAGCATATACTTCTTTCCCTCAATAGGCGTAAACTTAACGGATGAAACTCCTTCTCCGTATGGCTTTACAGAAGTAACCATATTATTTTCAGCTACAATATCACCATCAATGCTTACCCTTTTCCCTTCTTTATCAATGGCTTTGATCAACAACCAATTATCCAGGTTGTTTACAAGATTTCCACCTTCTGGGTAAAACTCAACATTGGTAATATCTTTTTCTTTTCTAGAGTTTGAAAACTCGTTAAAACTATCCGTATTTAATTTTATATTATAATAATACGATTTACCATAATTCTGCATCCAACGGGTATACGCCCTTAATGTATACGATCCTTTTGGTAATTTTTTTGGGGCCACAAAAGCACCGTTTGCCATACCATCACTAACCTTGTAATAGTTTGTGGCAATAACCATATCATTTTCGTTTAACAATTCCAGTTTTAAAACTTTACTCAATGTAGCCCTAAGCCTATTTGGTCCCGTAAATAAATAAGCCTTAAAGAATAAAGGAGAATCTTTGTTAATGATTTCTTTATCTACATGAAGTAATACCCGCTCCTGCCAAACTTTTAAATAATCTTGATCATTATAATAGGTTCTTGTTATATCTTCATTTAAAAAAACCTGTTCTAATTCATTCTGAGAAGGACCACCGTTTTGCGCAGATAATGATGCCTGAAAAATTGTAAAACCGATTAATAAAAGTAGAAGATTTATTTTGACTTTCATGTTATGCTGATTATGAAATTAATACAAAGGGGAACCTATCATATTAAAAATAAATAAAGAAGAAGTAAAATAGAATCTAAATTCTAATTTTAACATATTAAGCCACAAGGAATTGTACTAAATTAAAACAACTTTTACTCAGGATATTCCACACGTAAATGATAGATATTCGTAAGCTTTTGCTTAAATATCTTCTTAATAGTTTCAATTTCCTTAAAGGTAATATCAGCATTTAAAAATTGATTGGCTTTCATCTGTCCGGATATGATTTTATCAACAAACTCATCGATGACCAAGAATGTAGGGTCTTTTAAACTTTTAGACGCAGCTTCTACAGCATCTGCCATCATCAGAATTGCCGTCTCCCTAGAAAAAGGTAAAGGCCCAGGATATGTAAAATCTTCTTCATTGACCTCATCGCCATTTAAATCTTGCTGTTTTTTATAGAAATAATACACCATTGTTGTACCGTGATGTGAGCGTATAAAATCTATTATACGATCGGGTATTTTATTTTTTCTTGCCAGCTCAATACCCTTGATTACATGATCTATAATTATTTTGGCACTATGTTTAGGACTTAACTCATCATGAGGGTTTACATTGGTAATCTGATTTTCAGTAAAAAATGTTGGATCGTTCATTTTCCCTATATCATGGTAAAGGGCTCCTACCCTTACCAACATAGCATTGGCCCCAATCTCGTTGGCTGCCGCTTCTGCCAAATTGGCCACCTGTAAAGAGTGATGAAATGTTCCCGGAGCTTTATTGGATAATTCTTTTAATAATTTAGAATTGGTATCTGACAATTCTAAAAGTGACACATCAGAAACCAGTCCGAAAAGTTTTTCATAAATGTAGATAAGGGGCTGTACAAACAACGTTATCATTCCATTTAAAAGAAAAAGACCAAAAGTAAACCACTGAATGTCACTTAAATCTCCCTCATGAATGGTATGAAAGGCCAAATATCCTATAATATAGATCAAGGTTATTTGCCCAACACTTACAAAAAGGTTAGCTCTTTTATAGAGTTCAGAGACGGTTAAAATGGTTACAATACCCGTAATAATCTGCAGAAATATATATTCAAAACTATTTGGGACTACAAAACCCAATATCAATACGGCCAAAACATGGACAAAGAGTCCTAAACGTGCATCAAAAAAAGTCTTTAAAATAAGTGGAAGTATGCACAAGGGCACCACAAATACCAATTCATCGTTATATTTTACTACCATGGTAGTTATGAATACCATGAGCAACATATTAAAAAATATAAAGGTTACCTTGATGTTATTATCGTAGACTTCCTTTCTATATTTTTTTAGGAACAAAAATAACATTACCAGTACAAGGGCCACTAGAACCGTATAGCCTATGAGTATGAAATAATAGTTATTGGCTGTCCATAATTCCGATTCATACTCTCCCTTTAACGACTCAAGTATTTTAAGGTTTTCCGCTTCTACAACTTCTCCTTTTGCTATAATTAAGCGTCCTTGATCTACCGTACCCCTGGTATAGGATAATTTTGAAAGTGCTTCATCCCTTGCTTTTTTAGTTAAGCTATTGTCAAAACTAACATTAGGGGTAATTAAATCAAAAAACAGGGCCTGGGTTTCATTTTCAAATAAAGAAAGATTGTTTTGATTTAAAACCGTACGGATTAAATCATTGATTTCATTAATTTTAAAAAAGTCCGTTACCCTTACTTTTTTTGCTTCGTTCTCCTTAACTAGATAAATGAAGTTACGCTGTACCTGCTTTCCGCTATTTTGTAGAATTCCTTTATCATAAATAGAATCTAGAATAACCTTGGACACATTTTTGAGTCTATTTCTTTGACTGTTTCTTAGTGCTACATCATTCCATTTTTCTTCAAACGCTTCCTGAAACGCATCCTGTAAGTCATCTACTATTTTTTGATTATATCTATAATAAGGTAGTTGATTGCGCTCAATAGCCTGGGTCTCCTCAGCAATCTCCGCATCGGTTTTTTGTATTGAAAAATCAAATGGTGCATACAGGTTATCGTACTGCCAAGGCTTTCCTTTTTGGAATTCATATTTGAATTTTCCTCCCTTTGGCAAAAAGAAAACAATAAATGCCACCGCCACTATATATAATATATATTTAAATATGAGAGATTGCTTTTTGTACAGATTATCCAAAAGAAAATATTAAAAGGTTCATCAAAAATAGAAAATATTAATCTGATAACTAGGAATTGAAACGATAACCCATGGATTGCTATAGAATTTAGTAATTTCGTGGTATCAACAAAAATATACGAATGAAAGAGGTTGTTATAGTTTCGGCAGTTAGAACACCAATTGGTAGTTTTATGGGCGCATTATCCAGTATAGCCGCTCCTAAATTAGGCGCTATTGCTATTGAAGGTGCTCTAAAGAGAATAAATTTAGATGCAAATCTTGTGAACGAGGTCATAATGGGCAATGTTGTGCAAGCCGGTACAGGCCAAGCACCGGCCAGACAGGCTGCCATTTATGCCGGAATACCCAATACCGTACCATGCACCACCATAAATAAAGTTTGTGCTTCTGGTATGAAAGCGGTTATGCAAGGGGCCCAAGCCATAGCATTGGGAGATGCGGATATTGTTGTGGCGGGAGGTATGGAAAACATGAGTGCCATACCACATTATGTGCACATGAGAAAAGGAACAAAATTTGGCCCTTCTACCTTAATTGACGGAATGCAAAAAGATGGTTTGGTAGATGCCTATGATGAAAATGCCATGGGTGTTTGTGCAGATGCCTGCGCCGTAAAGCATGAGTTTTCCAGAGAAGATCAAGATGCTTACGCCATACAATCTTACAAACGCTCAGCCAGTGCCTGGGAAGATGGTAAGTTTAAAAATGAAGTAGTACCCGTAGCAGTTCCTCAACGGCGTGGTGAACCAAAGCTAGTTGAAAAAGATGAGGAATTTAGCAATGTGTTCATTGATAAAATCCCTAATCTTAGACCAGCTTTTTCCAAAGATGGTACGGTAACCGCCGCAAATGCGTCTACGATTAACGATGGTGCCGCTGCATTGGTACTCATGAGCAAGGAACGCGCAATGGAGCTTAATCTAGAACCTCTGGCCGTAATAAAAGGATATGCCGATGCCGCCCATGAACCGGAATGGTTCACGACCGCTCCCGCAAAAGCACTTCCTAAAGCTCTGAACAAAGCAAATGTGACCATAGAGGAAATTGACTTTTTTGAATTTAACGAAGCATTTTCTGTCGTAGGCTTGGCAAATATGAAATTATTGGGACTGCAAGACACCAATGTAAATGTAAATGGTGGCGCCGTATCTCTTGGTCACCCTTTAGGATGCTCAGGCGCTAGAATATTGGTAACGCTAATCAATGTATTGGAGCAGAATAATGCAAAATTGGGTGCTGCCGCAATTTGTAATGGTGGCGGTGGAGCATCGGCAATGGTAATTGAAAGACCATAAATTAGCTGCATGCAATACGGTATTTGTCACTTAAGCATTATTCCTGTACACAGTACTCCGGACGGGGTAGCCGAAATGGTTACACAACTTTTGTTCGGAGAGCATTTTAAAGTATTGGAATCCAGAAAAAATTGGTCAAGAATAAAGACGTTATTTGATAAATGCGAAGGATGGATTATGAACAATCAATTGGTATTTATACCAGAGGATGAGTTCAATGCCTTAAAAGATAATAAGGAGGTAAAGTTAGCATCAGAATTAATTACTTATGTAGAAGATGAGCATCATATCCTTACCCCAATCTTAATTGGATCCAGTATACCCAATACTCCTTCATTGCCTTTAACTTTCAATGGCGCTACTACAACTGATAAACAATCTAAGGAAACTATTGTTAGAACTGCTCTATTATACCTTAATTCCCCAGAATTAAAAGGAGGAAGAACACCATTTGGGATTGATGCTGCCGGATTTACCCAAATAATCTATAAAATTAACGGATATAAATTGTTAAGAACAGCTGAAAATCAATCTACACAAGGAGATGCCCTAAGTTTTGTGGAAGAGAGCGAGGCGGGAGATTTAGCCTTTTTTGACAACACCAACGGGGCAATTGATCATGTAGGTATCATCATGGAAAATAATTATATTATTCATGTCCACGGAAAGGTGCGTATTGATCGCTTGGACCACACCGGCATTTTCAATAACGATTTACGAACGTATACCCATCAACTGCGGGTCATTAAAAAAGTGATATAAAAAAAGGCCCTTTTTAGGGCCTTTAATTTTTATAGATGGTTAAGAATTATTCCCCTAACATCTTTTTCATTTTCATGAAGTTTTCATTATCTCCCATTGCTCCATAAATATTTTTCAATTGGATCATAATGTTTTCATTTTCAGGATTTGTTTTAAGTGCTTCTTCCAATACATCTGCACCTTGCTTAAACAAACTATCTTTTTTAACCTTTAACTCATCATATTTAGCAATATCGGCTCTTGAATTTCCCAATGAATTCATTTCATCTATCATACCATTACCTTCATTTACATAAGTGGTAGATAAGTTTAGGTATGCATTGGTATAATTTGGATCAATCTCAATTGCTTTCTTATATGATTTTCTGGCATCGTCATAATTTTCTTGCTCCATACTGATAACCCCAACATTATAGTGTAAATCTGCATTGTCCGGTGCCAAGGATATTGCCTGCGCCATTAATTCCTTGAACTTTTCCTTATCTCCTTGATTAAAGTAAAGATTAGCTTCGTTCAAAATTAAATTCACATCTTCAGGATCGTTTTTTCTAGCAGCTTTATAAGCTTCCAAAGCTTTTTCATCCTGACCTAATTGCGTGTATATTAAGGCAGTATTTTTAACGATTTCCGCTTTTTTAGAAGGTGTTTTCTCATCTATTGGATCCGTATATGTTCCAGATTTAACCATAAGATCACGTTGTACCTTATCCATCTCCTCTACTTCACCAGATGCCGTATTGGTAGCTTTGTAAACAACACCACCACCATCATAACCGATCTCTTGTAGTTTGTTATAGTAATCTAAAGCCATTTCATAATGACCTCCATTTACCGCACTACCCGCGGCATAATAAAGATATGATGTATCCTTAGGACTAAGGGTATAACTCATATACAATTTTTCTGCAGCTTCCTTGAAATTTTTATTACCGTTATCACTTACTGCAGAATTTACTAAATCTGCTGTTAGCGCTGCCATATACTGCTCTGTTTCACCAGTATATTTTTTCTTCCCAGAAGCTTCTTCTACCTCTAACACCTTTTTAAAGGCATCTGCAGATTTCTTAAAAGCATCATTATCTCCTTTTTTGGCCAAATCACTATAAATCTTACCTTTTGTAAAGTAATACTGAGCTTGCAATTTCTCATCTGCCGATGCTATGGTACCGGAAGCCGCCTCAATAGCAGTCTGAGCTGCCTGTGCATCTCCTCCTTTCAAAGCCTTTTCCGCAGTTTTTATTTCATTCTTTTGTGCAAATCCGACCGCAGTAAAGGCCAAAGCCGCAACAAGTAAAATCCTATTCTTCATTTTTAATATATTAATTATTAGTGTTTAAAATTTTGATGTTTATTCTTCAGAATCATCCGGTGAATCATTATCAATCTCCGTGCCATTATCCGTATTTACCTCAATATCAAGTATTTCAGATTCCTCCAAGTCATCTTCATCCTTCATAACCTTAGCAACAGCGGCTATGGAGTCATTACCTTTGATATTAATTAACCTAACACCTTGGGTTGCTCTACCCATAACCCTTAGGTCTTCTACACTCATACGAATAGCAATACCAGATTTGTTGATAATCATTAAATCATCGGAATCCGTTACATTCTTAATAGCTACAAGTCCACCGGTTTTCTCAGTAACACTTATGGTCTTGACACCTTTACCGCCTCTATTGGTAATTCTGTAATCTTCAATACTGGAACGTTTTCCATACCCTTTTTCTGAAACCACAAGAATTTCGTCTTCAAAATTATGCACGGATACCATACCTATTACCTCATCTTCATCATGGGCCAAGGTTATACCTCGTACACCAGAGGCATTTCTACCCATTGGCCTTGTTTTGCTTTCTTCAAAACGAATTGCCTTTCCTGATTTTAAGCCCAAGAATATCTGACTTGATCCTGTTGTCAATTTCGCCTCTAACAACTCATCGCCATCACGCACGGTAATTGCATTAATACCATTTTGCCTAGGTCTAGAATATTGTTCCAAAGAGGTCTTTTTGACCACACCTTTTTTTGTGGCCATTATGACATAATGTCCGTTTATATATTCTTCATCCTTTAAATCTTGTGTACAGATAAATGCCTTGACACTATCATCCTGCTCAATATTTATTAAATTCTGAATAGCTCTTCCCTTAGATGTTCTACTACCTTCAGGAATCTCAAATACCCGCATCCAGAAACATTTTCCTTTTTGGGTAAAGAAGAGCATATATTGATGATTGGTCCCTACAAATAAATGCTCTAAGAAATCTTCATTTCTAGTAGACGATGCTTTTTGACCTACCCCGCCCCTATTCTGTGTTTTATATTCCGTTAAAGGGGTTCTTTTGATATAACCTGCATGAGAAATGGTAATTACCACTTGCTCATCCGGAATCATATCTTCCATACTTAGGTCACCGCCTGCCAAATTAATTTCAGAACGTCTTTCATCTCCATACTTATCCTTGATTTCCAACAATTCATCTTTGATGATTTGCATTCTGCGTTCCTTCTTCTCAAGAATATCCTTTAAATCTGCAATCAAGAGCATTATCTCCTCATATTCAGACCTTAACTTATCTTGCTCTAGACCCGTTAGTTGGCGTAATCGCATTTCTACAATTGCCTTTGCCTGAATTTCACTAAGCTTAAAGCGCTCAATTAAATTGGCTCTAGCCTCATCTGCATTACTTGAAGCCCTAATAATTGCAATAACCTCATCAATATTATCCGATGCAATGATCAAACCTTCTAGGATATGGGCACGATCTTCGGCTTTTTTCAATTCAAACTGGGTTCGCCTAACCACCACCTCATGACGGTGTTCAACGAAGTAATGAATCATATCCTTAATGTTCAATAACTCTGGCCTACCGTTGACCAAGGCTATATTATTGACACTAAAAGACGTTTGTAATGCCGTGTACTTATACAGCATATTTAAAACGATATTAGGTATAGCATCTCTTTTCAAGATATACACAATACGCATACCGTTACGGTCAGATTCATCTCGTATATTGGATATCCCCTCAATTTTCTTGTCATTGACAAGTTCGGCAGTTTTCTTGATCATATCTGCCTTATTGACTTGATAGGGAATTTCACTTACTACAATGCACTCTCTACCCTGTACTTCTTCAAAGGTGGCCTTGGCACGCATCATTACACGCCCCCTACCTGTATGAAAAGCTTCCTTTACCCCATCATACCCATAGATAATACCACCTGTAGGGAAATCCGGTGCTTTGATGTAGGTAATCAATTCATCTATTTCAATATCATTATTTTCTATATAAGCAACCGTACCATCTACAACTTCAGACAAGTTATGTGGAGGCATATTGGTAGCCATACCAACCGCAATACCGGACGCCCCGTTCACCAGTAAACTGGGAACCCTTGTAGGCAATACGGTAGGCTCTTTCAAGGAATCGTCAAAGTTTAATTGATAGTCTACCGTTTCCTTCTCAATATCAATAAGCATGTCATCGGCAATCTTACGCATACGTGCTTCCGTATAACGCATTGCTGCAGGACTATCACCATCTATTGACCCAAAGTTACCTTGCCCGTCTACCAGCATGTAACGTAGACTCCATTCTTGGGCCATACGCACCATAGCATCGTAAACCGAGGTATCTCCGTGTGGATGATACTTACCTAAAACCTCCCCGACGATACGAGCAGATTTCTTATGGGAGCTATTACTTCTAACCCCTAATTCATGCATTCCAAACAAAACCCTTCTGTGCACAGGCTTTAACCCGTCCCTTACATCTGGAAGGGCCCGTGACACAATGACCGACATTGAATAATCAATGTAGGCAGATTTCATTTCATCCTCAATATTAATAGGTATTAATTTTTCACCGTCTGCCATTTAAAATCTTCTGTTTTTTAATTAGTAAAAAAGCATGCCAATATACTTAAATCCTAAGCGTTATAAGAATAACTAACTTTAATAATATTATAATTTATTAACAGTTGCGACTTAAATGTTAATTTTTAATTTATAGCCATAATTTTTGCCTTACAAACGCACATTTCAAGGGTTTTACAATAACTTTAACGATTATAGGTATGGTATTTGCCATTGATTGAAGGAGATTTAGTAATTTTATAGTTGATAATATAGTATATGGATGATAATTTTTCCCCAAGAGTTAAGGATGTAATTGCTTACAGCAAGGAAGAAGCATTGCGACTTGGTCACGATTTTATCGGTACCGAGCACCTTATGTTAGGGCTTCTTAGAGATGGAAACGGGAAGGCCATTAGCATTTTAGATGCATTGGAAGTTGATTTGGACCACTTACGAAGAAAAGTGGAAATCCTTAGTCCCTCCAATCCAAATGCTAGCGGTGTACAAAAAGATAAGAAAAACCTGCACTTAACAAGACAAGCTGAACGTGCCCTAAAAACTACTTTTTTAGAAGCCAAGTTATTCCAGAGCTCTTCGATAAACACTGCACACCTCTTACTTTGTATCCTGAGAAACGAAAACGATCCTACAACAAAGCTTTTACATAAACTAAAGGTAGATTATGACGGAGTCAAGGAACAATTTAAGTTTATGATTACCAGTGATGACGATATGGTAGATGGCCCTACGGCAGAATCTTTCCCAAGTGATTCTGAGGAATCCAATGAAGGTAAAGAAAGTACTTTTGGATCTACAGCAGGACAGAAGGGTACCAAAAAGTCTAAAACACCGGTATTGGATAACTTTGGAAGGGACCTTACCCATATGGCCGAAGAAAACAAATTGGATCCCGTGGTAGGTCGTGAAAAAGAGATCGAGCGTGTTTCGCAAATATTAAGTCGTAGAAAAAAGAACAATCCTTTGTTGATCGGTGAACCAGGTGTTGGTAAAAGTGCCATTGCTGAAGGTTTGGCATTGCGTATCGTCAACAAAAAAGTTTCCAGAATCCTTTATAACAAAAGGGTAGTTACCTTGGATTTGGCTTCTTTAGTGGCAGGTACCAAATACCGCGGCCAGTTTGAGGAAAGAATGAAGGCGGTCATGAATGAACTTGAAAAAAATGACGATGTTATTTTGTTCATTGATGAAATACATACCATTGTGGGTGCCGGTGGAGCTACTGGTAGTTTAGATGCCTCCAACATGTTTAAACCTGCTTTAGCCAGGGGTGAAATTCAATGTATTGGAGCAACAACATTAGACGAATACAGGCAGTATATTGAAAAGGACGGTGCATTGGAAAGAAGGTTCCAAAAAGTTATTGTGGAACCCACTTCTATTGACGAGACCATAGAAATACTACATAATGTAAAAGGTAAGTATGAAGATCACCACAATGTGACCTATACAGACGAGGCCATTGTTGCCTGTGTAAAGCTTACCAATAGGTATATGACAGACCGTTTTCTGCCAGACAAGGCAATTGACGCCCTAGATGAAGCCGGATCACGTGTACATATAGTAAATATGGATGTTCCAAAACAAATCCTTGAATTGGAAAAGAAGTTGGAAGATGTGCGTGAACTAAAAAATAGCGTTGTCAAAAAACAAAAATATGAGGAGGCTGCAAAACTACGGGATGATGAAAAGAGTCTGGAAAAAGAACTTGCCATAGCACAGGAAAGATGGGAAGATGAAAGCAAGCTGAATAAGGAGACCGTTAGCGAGGATAACGTTGCAGATGTGGTTTCTATGATGAGCGGTATTCCCGTTAACAGAATAGCACAAACAGAAAGTAACAAATTAGCGGAATTGCCCCAGCTCATTAAATCTAATGTTATTGGTCAAGATGATGCGGTTGCTAAAGTTTCCAAAGCTATACAAAGAAACAGGGCCGGTCTTAAAGACCCCAATAAGCCAATAGGGTCCTTTATATTTTTAGGACAGACAGGTGTAGGTAAAACGCAATTGGCCAAGGTTTTGGCCAAAGAACTTTTTGATTCTGAAGACGCTCTTATCCGTATTGATATGAGTGAGTATATGGAAAAATTCGCTATCTCTAGATTAGTGGGTGCACCTCCAGGATATGTAGGTTATGAAGAGGGTGGCCAATTAACGGAGAAAGTAAGAAGAAAACCATATTCCGTCATATTATTAGATGAGGTAGAAAAAGCACATCCAGATGTGTTCAATATGCTCTTACAAGTTCTTGATGATGGATTTTTAACCGATAGTCTTGGTCGTAAAATTGATTTTAGAAATACGATTATAATCATGACTTCCAATATTGGAGCCAGACAATTAAAGGATTTTGGACAAGGCGTAGGTTTTGGAACATCGGCCAAGAAATCACAGGAAGATGCCCATCAAAAAGGTGTTATTGAAAATGCACTGAAAAAAGCATTTGCCCCAGAGTTCCTTAATAGAATTGATGACGTTATCGTTTTCAATGCTTTAGAGAGGGCTCACATTCATCAAATTATTGATATAGAATTGGCTAAACTGTACAAGAGAATACAAGATATAGGCTATCATTTAAACCTTACAGACAGCGCCAAGGACTATATTGCCGAAAAAGGATTTGATAAACAATATGGAGCAAGACCTTTGAAAAGAGCCATCCAAAAATACATAGAGGATGCATTGGCAGAAGAGATCGTAAATTCTAAACTTAAAGAAGGTGATAGTATTTATATTGACCTTGATAAAAAAAGTGATGAATTGACCATAGATATAAAAAAGGCGGAAGAGAAATCTTCTAAAACCTAATTTTAATAATATATCATTTTAAAAAAGGAGTCCGTCACTGGACTCCTTTTTTATTGACAGATAATTATTCCGTAAGAATTAAAATACATTAATACCTTCCAAACGCAGTACGTACGATATTTATGTGTTTTAACTAATAATTTGCCCTAAAATTACACTTCAATTTACATTTGCTTTAGACACACTATATTAATACAAGCCGAATGAAAGTTGGATCAACCAAAAAAAAGAAGGTAGTAGTACGCGAGTACGAATTGGAAATAGGAAAAATACAAGTTTTTGATAATTATATGGTTTCCATCTTTGACGAAGGGGCAACCCTTACCCTAGAAAGAGCATATCAAATAATTGGTATTTCAGAAATTCATTTTAGAGATAAAAATTTTGGGTTTATAAGTTTACGCAAAAATTCTTTTGCCATTGACCCTACCATTTACAACTACTTAAAGCAATTGGACAATCTTAAAGCCTTTGCTATTGTTTCTATAAAAGAAATAGATATGCACAACTTTAAAATTGAAAAGTTATTCTATAAAAAACCCATGAAATTTTTCATTGAATATGAAAATGCCTTAAAGTGGGTTAAGAGAAGGGTCAACTCATAAACATATTGCTATGTTTCCGGCTCCGGCTCACTGGCTTGGGGTTGTTCCGGTATATGGAACAAATCAAGATACGAATTACCTAAATTATTTATAAGGTCTGACGCTATCATAGATTGATAGCCAGTTTTTTCAATTGCAATATCCCCTGACCTACCATGTAGATAGACACCAAATATTGCAGCTTCTAATGCCGTATAACCCTGTGCACGTAAGCCGGATATGATACCTGTCAAGACATCCCCCGTTCCCGCAGTAGCCATTCCAGGATTTCCGGTTGTATTTACGTACCCTTGATCATTTTGAATTACAATGGTATTTGCTCCCTTTATTACGACTACACACTGGTGTTTTTTGGAAAATTTTTTAACCTTGTCCAACTTGTCAAAATCATTTTTCCATTTCCCTATTAAACGTTCCAACTCCTTTGGATGCGGAGTTAAAATAGTATCCTTGGGGATAAATTGTAGCAAGTCTTGATTTTTTGATAAAATATTGAGCGCATCGGCATCTATCACCAATGGCTTCTCATTAATTTTTAAAAATTCAGCTAATGCAGATACCGTTTTATCATCGGTACCCATACCCATGCCCATACCAATTACCGTAGGTTCCAAAGTTAACTTTATGTCGGTTATCATTTCCTGATGCATATCCGTTAACACCATTATTTCCGGAAGAGCGGTCTGTATTATGGAATAACCAACTGCTGGCACATATGCAGTAACCAAACCACAACCGGCATGCAGTGCCGCCTTAGATGATAAACACACTGACCCTATTTTACCATAACTACCGCCTAAAATAAGAACATGCCCATACGTACCTTTATGGGCATACTTTTCCCGTGGCTTGTACAGGTTCAAAATTTCATTTTTACCAATTAATTCATATGCCGCAGGAGCGGTCCTTAAATATTCTTCATCTAAACCTATATCCAGAGCCTCCCACTGCTCCACATATGGTCCAGATTCAGGTAGGAAAAATGTCAATTTAGGCGCTTGAAAGCTTAAAACGTAGTTGGCACGTATAATCGCATCAAAATTAATTGGACTTTGATCACTGAACAGTCCAGAAGGAATATCAATGGATAAAATAAAAGCTTTAGAATTATTAAGGTGCTGAATTAATTTAATGACCCAATCATCTGGAGTTCTGTTGATTCCAATTCCAAAAATACCGTCCACAATAATATCATCTTTGCCTATTTCTGGTAATTCATCATCTGAATTCATAAAATTAGGCCAGCATTTACGCTCTTTTAACCTGGCCAAATTAATTAGAAAGTCCTCTGATCGTTTCTCACTATAATTAACTACATATACGTCTATATTGTATCCATGCTCCAATAAATGTCTAGCCAAGGCAATACCATCTCCCCCATTATTTCCTATACCACAGAACAAATGTATTTTTACTGGAGCTCCTTGCATTCGTAAATGCATCCAATTAAATAATTGTAATGATGCACGCTCCATTAATTGCTCGCCGGCTATACCTTGTTTTTCTGTGGTTATCTGATCTGCTTTATATATCTGATTTGCACTAAATAACTTCATTCTTTATGCTATTTTGAACTAAAAAGTAACGATTCCGTAAAAAATTGTGGAATCATTTGATTAAGATATCAAATGTACTACTTTTGATTTTCAACCAATAGTATTATGGACTGCGAAAAAACAGACATAACCATTAACATTACTTCAGTAACCAATTGCTATGGTTCTACAACCGCATGGTTCACCCTTAGGGGTTAAAAACTATATATCTCCGTTTCTGTGTTTAATTACACCATATCTTTTTAAAAAGTCAATATTTCAATAGCATGAAAGTTTTAAAATTTGGAGGTTCATCCGTAGCCAATCCTGAAAATATAATCAAAATAAAGAATATCATTTCTAAATATGAAGACCAAATTGTTTTGGTCGTTTCTGCATTTGGAGGTGTAACCGATCAATTGTTAGAAGCTGCACACTTAGCTTCAACACAAAACAAATCCTACAAAAATGTACTTGCCGCATTAGAGGAAAGACATTTAACGACCACAAAACAATTGCTACCCGTTACCGACCAGAGCAGGGTGTTAAGTAGGGTTAAAAGTGAAATAAACGAATTGGAAACCTTATTGGAAGGTGCTTTCTATATTGGGGAAATAACCCCAAGATTATCTGACAGAATAGTAAGTTTTGGAGAATTACTTTCCTCTTATATCATTAGCGAATATCTTAAAAGCGAGCAATTTAACGCTGAATTCAAGGATAGCAGGGAAATTATCATTACCCAGAAATCAAGTGGTAAAGACATGGTGAATTTCACCAAGACCAATGCAAATTGCGTTCAATATTTTAACGCCAGCAATGCAAAGGTTACGGTTTGTCCCGGGTTTATCTCAACTTCTGAAGAAGGGAATTCAACAACTTTAGGAAGGGGTGGTTCTGATTATACCGCTGCAATATATGCTGCAGCCCTAGATGCTGATATTTTAGAAATTTGGACAGATGTAAGCGGTATGTATACGGCCAATCCTAAAATGGTAAAACAAGCAAAGGCAATACCACACATTTCATATGAAGAAGCCATGGAGCTATCGCACTTTGGCGCAAAAGTCCTATACCCGCCAACCATACAACCCGTTTTGGCCAAAGGCATATCCATTAACATTAAAAACACGTTTGACCCTGAAGCCAGTGGAACATTAATTACAAAATCAAAGAATGAAAAAGGAAAGACGGTTAGGGGCATAAGCCATATTGCCAACATAGCCTTAATTTCTTTGGAAGGCCCAGGAATGGTAGGTATTCCTGGTATTTCCAAACGATTTTTCGAGGTTCTTTCCCAAGCGGACATAAGTGTTGTACTTATTACACAAGCATCATCGGAACATTCTATTTGTGTGGGTATTTCTGCTGATGATGAGGCAAAAGCCGTACAAATCGTCAACGAAGCATTTGAATATGAAATTGAAAGGGGACGAATTAAAACTGTTGTTCCAGAAAAAGATTTGGCCATTGTTGCCTTGGTAGGTGACAACATGAAAAGCCACCAAGGGCTTAGCGGTAAAATGTTCAGTACCTTAGGTAAGAATAATGTAAATATTCGCGTAATTGCCCAAGGCGCTTCTGAAAGGAACATTTCATGTATTATTGACCAAAAAGATGTTAAGAAGGCTTTAAATGCCTTACATGAAGAATTTTTTGAAGAAAACATTAAACAGCTTAACCTATTTGTAATGGGTGTTGGTAACGTTGGTGCTAAATTTCTAGAGCAGATTAGGTCGCAACGCAAGTTTTTGAAGGAAAATTTAAAATTGAACATCAGGGTTATTGGCATGTCTAATTCTAGAACTATGCTTTTTGATGAAAAGGGAATCGATTTAAATACTTGGCAAGAAAAGTTGGCCGGTGGTCAAAAGGCAGACAAGACCCAATTTCTAGAGTTGGTGAATTCCTTAAATTATAGAAATAGCATTTTTGTGGACAATACGGCAAGTGAAGATGTATCCACCTCATACAGCGAATATTTAGGGAATAGCATATCCGTAGTAACCTGTAATAAAATTGCATGTTCATCGGCTTACGAAAATTATGCTCATTTAAAATCCCTCGCAAGAACCTACAACGCACCATTTTTATTTGAAACTAATGTTGGTGCGGGATTGCCTATTATAGACACCCTAAAACATCTCATTGCGTCCGGAGATAAAATTTTAAAAATTCAAGCCGTTTTATCCGGTAGTTTAAATTTTGTGTTCAACAATTTTAACGACGCTACCACCTTTCATGATGTGGTGAAACAGGCCCAGGAAGAAGGGTATACAGAACCGGACCCTAAAATAGATTTAAGCGGTGTAGATGTGATGCGAAAAATATTAATTTTAGCAAGGGAGAGTGGCAATGTTTTGGAAATTGGTGACATAAAAAATAATTCTTTTCTTCCCGAGGAAAGTTTACAAACTACCAATAACGAAGACTTCTTTGCTTCATTGACAAAACACGAACAACATTTTCAAGACTTATATACTAGTGCTAAAAACGCCGATAGCAAATTAAAATATGTAGCTCAGTATGATAATGGCATTGCCAGTGTAGGTCTTCAAGAGATTCCTAAAGGACACGATTTCTATAATTTGGAAGGCAGTGATAATATTGTATTGTTTTATACAGAACGCTATCCTAACCAACCAATGATTATTAAAGGAGCTGGTGCGGGAGCAGATGTTACGGCATCGGGAATTTTTGCGGATATTATTAGAATAGGAAATTTTTAATTCGCATAAACCGTTTTGATCATGAAAGAGAACGAAATTAAAGTTTTTTGTCCCGCAACGGTTGCCAATATTTCTTGTGGGTTTGATGTTTTAGGCGTTGCATTAGATGCTGTTGGAGATGAAATGACCATTAGAAAGGTAGCGAAAAAAGGCATAAAAATCACTAAAATAACCGGTCAGGATTTACCAATGGAAACCCTAAATAACGTTGCAGGGGTTGCCGGTAACGCTTTTTTATTGGCTGCGGACTATGATGGTGGTTTTGAAATAGAAATTGACAAAAAAATAAAACCTGGCAGCGGTATAGGTAGTAGCGCAGCAAGTTCAGCCGGTGCCGTATGGGCCATGAACCACCTTTTAGGAAGTCCTTTCAGCAATACTGATTTGGTGAAATTTGCAATGGAAGGAGAACGGCTGGCAAGTGATGTTGCCCATGCGGACAATGTAGCACCTGCCATTTTTGGAGGTTTTACTTTGGTACGCAGTTATAGTCCGTTAGATATAATTACCGTTCCGGCACCATCAGACTTATATATTACGATCATTCATCCACAGATTGAAATAAAGACCTCAGATTCCAGAAAAATTTTAAAGACAACGATCTCCATGGAAACTGGAATTAAACAATGGGGTAATGTTGGTGGCTTGGTTGCCGGTCTTTTTAAAGAAGATTATGCACTTATTGGCAGGTCTTTGGAGGACCACATCGTTGAACCTATACGCTCAATTCTAATTCCTGGTTTTGACGAAGTAAAAAAAGTTGCTTTGTCCGCCGGTGCCCTAGGTTCTGGTATTTCTGGATCGGGACCCTCAATCTTTGCGTTTAGTAAAGGTGAGGATACGGCCATTAAGGTAGGTAATGCCATGAAATTGGTCTATGACAAAATTGGCATAGCCTACGAGATTCATGTTTCAAAAATAAATAAGGACGGTGTTAGACCTAAATAGTTAACACCCTTTTTCATAAATAAAAAAATATCATCTTGAAATACTATAGTTTAAACGGCAAAGCGCCAATTGTATCATTTGATGATGCCGTAGTCAACGGTATTGCACCGGACAAGGGATTATATTTTCCTGAAAAAATTAATCCTTTACCCCATTCTTTTTTCGAGGATATTGATCAATTATCCCATGAAGAAATTGCTTTTACCGCAATACGGCAATTCGTAGAAGAAAAAATTCCTGATGATATTTTAAAGAATATCCTTAAAGAAGTTCTGGATTTTGACTTTCCGGTAGTAGATATTACATCCAATATTGGCACATTGGAGCTTTTTCATGGCCCAACCATGGCCTTTAAGGATGTTGGAGCAAGGTTTATGGCCCAATGCCTTGGGTATTTTTCTCGTTCCCATAAACAAGAGGTTACCGTATTGGTCGCCACTTCAGGAGATACGGGAGGCGCAGTTGCCAATGGTTTTTTAGGTGTAGAAGGCGTAAAAGTGGTTATATTATACCCTAGCGGTAAGGTCAGTGATATTCAAGAAAGACAATTAACCACCCTAGGTCAAAATATTACTGCGTTAGAGGTAGATGGTACTTTTGATGATTGCCAAGCAATGGTCAAAAATGCATTTTTGGACAAAGATTTGTTGGATCATATGAAGTTGACATCGGCAAATTCAATCAATGTTGCCAGATGGCTTCCACAACTTTTTTATTTTTTATTCGCTTTTAAGCAAGCTAAATCCAAGGGCAAGGAAATAGTATTTTCTGTACCATCGGGAAATTTTGGAAATATTTGTGCTGGCTTTGTGGCACAGCGCTTAGGAATGCCGGTGAAACATTTTATTGCTTCTACCAATGTTAATGATACCGTTCCACAGTTCATGAGAACAATGGAGTATAGTCCAAAACCTTCTACAGCCACTATATCCAACGCTATGGATGTTGGCGATCCAAGTAACTTCATACGTATACGTCATTTGTTTCAAGATAATTTTGAAAAATTAAAAGAGAACCTCACCTCCTACTCGTTTACAGATGAGCAAACTAAAGAAGCCTTAAAGGAAATCTATAACATCAATGAATATGTAGCCGACCCACATGGTGCTGTAGGATATTTAGGGCTGAAAAAATATCAAGAAGAGCACCCTAAAGTTTACGGTATATTTTTGGAAACCGCCCATCCTGTAAAATTTTTGGATGTGGTTGAGGAAACATTATCGGAAAAATTGGAAATTCCACCCCAAATATTACGGGTAATGGGAAAGAACAAAAAATCTATCAAAATAGGTACCTACCAAGAATTAAAGAACTTTTTAATGAAATAAGTCAAAACTAGCGTTAACTATATTTTCCTAAATAGGTAATTTGCCAGAATTGCTTCTATTTATTTTCGATAAATTTGTAAGGTCGATAAATATAGAAGATGAAAAATACCGCACTTACCACAACCCATGAATTATTAGAAGCAAAAATGGTTCCTTTTGCAGGATATAATATGCCTATTTCCTACGAAGGCGTTAATGCCGAACACGAAACGGTACGAAATGGTGTTGGAGTGTTTGATGTTTCCCATATGGGGGAATTTTTAATATCCGGCCCAAATGCGTTGAAGCTTATACAGAAAGTTACTTCCAATGACGCTTCCAAGCTAACAATTGGGCGTGCACAATATAGCTGCCTACCCAATGAAACAGGCGGAATTGTTGATGACCTTATTGTATATCGTATTAAGGAAGACCAATATTTATTAGTGGTAAATGCTTCCAATATTGATAAAGACTGGGCACATATTTCCAAATATAACGAGGAGTTCAATGCCGAAATGCGGAATATATCCGAAGGGTACTCCCTACTTGCCATTCAAGGACCAAAAGCTGTTGAAGCTATGCAATCCTTGACCTCCATAGACCTATCTACCATTAAATTTTATCATTTTGCGGTGGCTGACTTTGCCGGTATAGACCATGTTATTATTTCTGCTACGGGCTATACAGGTTCTGGCGGATTTGAAATTTATTGCAAGAATGATGAGGTTAAACAAATTTGGGACAGGGTTTTTGAAGCGGGAGTCGAATATGGCATAAAACCGATTGGCTTGGCCGCTAGGGACACATTACGTCTAGAAATGGGATATTGCTTATATGGAAATGATATTGATGATACCACTTCCCCCTTTGAAGCAGGCCTAGGTTGGATAACAAAATTTACAAAGGATTTTGTAAACTCGGACGCATTGAAGAGGGAAAAGGCCCAAGGACCGGATAGAAAATTAATTGCATTTGAACTTGATGAACGGGGTATACCAAGACATGGGTACGATATTGTTGACAATAATGGAAAAACTATAGGTAGGGTAACTTCCGGAACAATGTCCCCATCTATGGGCACGGGTATAGGCTTAGGATATGTTCCTCCTGTATTTTCAGAGATTGGAAGTAAAATCCTTATCCAGATACGAAAAAAAGCAATACCTGCAACCGTAGTTAAATTGCCGTTTTATAAAGCCAAATGATAGACTATCAGCGTATACTTAATGCAATACATCAAACTGCACAAAAAACGGAAGACCGTGGCAAAATAGCAGATTACATCCCAGAATTGGCAAAAGTAGACATGCACAAATTTGGTATACACTTGGTAAATATGAACCAAGAAAATTTTTGTGCCGGTAACTCCAATGAAGGGTTTTCCATACAAAGTATCTCTAAGGTTTTTACACTTACCATGGCCCTTGGCTTACTTGAAGAAAAACTCTGGGAACGAGTAGATGTGGAACCATCTGGCGACCCCTTCAACCATTTATCCCTGTTGGAGTTCGAAAAGGGAATTCCCAGAAATCCCTTTATAAACCCTGGTGCCATTGTTGTTGCAGATGTTCTGGTTTCTCACTTAAAAAATCCCAAGGATGAATTTTTAGCGTTCGTTAGAGACATTGCGGATGATGATACCATAGATTATGACAGTACTGTAGTTTCTTCAGAAAAACGGACAGGTTACCATAATTATGCAGCTGCCAATTTACTTAAGTCGTTCAATAATTTGGAAAACGACGTAGAGACCGTGCTAGATTTTTATTTTCATCAATGCTCCCTTACAATGAGCTGCGCACAATTGGCCAATACCTTCTTTTTATATATTAATAATGGCAAGTGCAGAAGAAAAAACACACATTTAACTAGCGGTCAGGTAAAACGTATTAACGCCTTAATGCTTACATGTGGTTTTTATGACGAAGCGGGTGAATTTGCCTTTGAGGTAGGTCTGCCCGGTAAAAGTGGTGTTGGCGGAGGCATAGTAGCCCTTCATCCCAATAAATTTTGTGTGGCCACCTGGTCCCCAGGTTTAAATGACAAAGGAAATTCCAAACTTGGTATGCTTGCATTGGAAAAATTAACAACAGAAACTGAACTATCCATTTTTTGAAATTAGACACCAAAAAAATATTGATTCTTGGCGGTAGTGGATTTATTGGAAACGCGATTTACAAAGAGCTTTGCAATTATTTTGACACTTACGCCACCTATTGCCATGCCGCAAATACTTATGCGGACAACAAACAATTTATACACTATAATCTAGAAGAAGACGATATTGTTGAGCTGCTGGAGGATTTACGGCCACAAATTATCATATCTGCTTTGCGCGGTAATTTTGCGGCCCAGGTCATTGCACATGAACACGTATTGGAATATGTGTCCAAAGTAAACTGTAGAATATATTTTATTTCTTCTGCCAATGTTTTTGACGCCTATAGTAAATACCCGTCCTATGAGATGGACAAGACATTGAGCGAAAGTATTTTTGGCAGATTAAAGATTAGAATAGAGAATATGCTACTACGGCTCCCAAAGGAGAAAATGGTAATTTTGAGGGTTCCTATGGTTTTTGGTAATAGCTCACCCAGAATCCGTGAAATGAAAAAAGCAATTTTAAACAATGAACCGGTAGAGGTATTTCCTAACTTAATATTAAATGTTACCAATGACGATAAGGTTACCCAACAAATTCATTATCTTATCAATAGAAACAAAACGGGTATTTATCATTTGGGCAGCAATGACTTAACGCATCACGAAGATTTTATAAAAGAAGTTTTAGAACGTGTAGGTAATTTTAACCCTATCTTAAAAAGGGTTTACACCACCAATGAGGACAGATATTTGGCCGTTTTACCCAAAACCAATAAACTACCAAAGAATTTACAGTTTACCTACCAGGATATAATTGATCATCACGTACTTAATTAAAACAATCATATGAAAGAAATAGAAAAATTTACAGATGAACAAATTGCCGATTATCTAGGTCAATTAGATGGTTGGGAATATATAGATGGTGCCATAGAAACTACTTTTGAATTCAAGGATTTTAAAGAAGCGTTTTCAGTAATGACCCATATTGCTTTTGAATGTGAAGCTCAAAACCACCACCCAGATTGGAGCAATGTATACAAAACTTTGAATATTAGGTTAAGTACGCATGACGCCAACGGGGTTACCGAAAAGGATTTTGCCCTTGCACGAACTATTGAGGATATCATTGAGAGCGATTAATAAATCATTAATTAAAATGTAAACCATTATTTGTACTAACAATTGAGTTTCCAATTTTTGAACATCGGCTGTTTTTGTACATTTGTTATTAAAATAATTTATCATGGGAAGAGCTTTTGAATTTAGAAAAGCACGTAAAATGAAAAGATGGTCCGCAATGTCCAAAGCCTTTACACGAATAGGCAAGGATATTGTAATGGCCGTAAAGGAAGGCGGACCCGATCCAGATTCCAATGCTCGGCTAAGGGCGGTTATACAAAATGCCAAGTCCGTTAATATGCCCAAGGACAATGTTGAGCGTGCCATAAAAAGGGCCAGTGACAAAAGTTTAGGGGATTACAAAGAAGTCTTGTTTGAAGGCTATGCACCACACGGTATAGCAGTGTTGGTAGAAACCGCCACCGATAACAACACAAGAACTGTGGCAAATGTTAGAAGTTATTTTAATAAATGTAACGGCAATTTAGGTACTTCTGGATCCGTAGAATTTATGTTTGACCATACGTGTAACTTTAGAATTCCTGCAGAAGGTATTGACCCAGAAGAGCTAGAACTGGAACTGATAGATTTTGGTGCCGAAGAAGTCTTTGTAGATGATGACGGAATTTTAATTTATGGCCCATTTGAAAGCTTTGGTGCCTTGCAAAAAGAATTGGAAAACCGAGAAATAGAAATATTATCATCTGGTTTTGAAAGAATACCCCAAGTAACAAAAGCGTTGTCTGAGGAAGAAGCTGCTGATGTGGAGAAACTTTTAGAAAAGTTGGAAGAGGATGATGATGTACAGAATGTGTACCATTCTATGCAGGAATAAATTTTATAGAAAATTTACAATAAAAAAGGAGACCAAATTGGTCTCCTTTTTACTTTCTAAATGCTAAATTTCTATTGCCGTTGAATTAACATCTGTTGTTGAAATTCTCCTCCTGAGATATCCCTAGTTTTGACAAAATAGGTGCCTACGGGCATTTCTTGCACATTTACCGGAGTACCATCTGTATCTATTTCGCCACCTTTAATTGTTCTTACCAATCTACCGGTAACGTCAAATATTTGAATGGTACCTACTGTTGTTGGTTTTGTAAAATTAAAGGTCGTCTCTATAGTTGCAGGGTTTGGATATATTTCTAAATTATTTTCTGATTTTGTTTCGGTAAAACTTTTACCTGAACTTCCACTACTAAGGTTTATGACCTCTAAGTTATCATATAAAGCTTTACCTGCATTTTGTTGTGCATAGTTACTAAAGAACCAAAGATCAATAGTAGTTAAACCTACTGGTACCGCAAATGTGGTTTCATAGGTGCTCCAAACATTCGTAAAAGTTCTTGAACCTAAAGAATTATTAGGAGTATTGTTTGGATTAATCTCTACCCTTGCCGTACCTGTAACGCTCTTTCCATCAACACTAATAAATAATTGGTCTCCTTCGTTGATACCATAATCCGATAACTGTATTGCTATTCTGTAAGTTCCCCATGGTTGACCACTGTCAACATTACTAACTTCTAAAGCACAACCACTGCCATTGGTATCAACTGCAGTACCCGCAACATTATCTACCCCTAAGGCCACTGTGCCAGAAGGTAAAACTATAGAAGCGTCTTCATTTGGTAAATCATTAGGGCAAGCACTGGATGAACAAGATGCTTCTGCTATTTCCATATTAGAACAGTTGCCGGCGTTACCGCCAATAATAGTATACCCTCTAACAATACCAGGATTACATATTGCGTCTATAGCACAATTAGACAATACTTCGTTGCTAGTAATGTATAAATCCCCAATTCGCCTAACGGAAGCAAGACCCTGTATATCAGTTAGGGCTTCATTATTACTGATCGTCAAATCACTCCACACATAGATTAGATTGTCCAGTCCGTCCAAATTCTCAAGTGAATCATTATGGCTAATATCCAATAGCACTCCCACATTAAATAATGATGAAAGTCCACCAATATTATTTAGTTGGTAATTATGTCTGAGATAAAATTCTCCAAGTACTTCGGTAAGTGAGTTTAATCCGTCCAAATTTTCAAGCTGATCGTTATTATAAATAACTAGATCACCTTCTACTTTGGTAAGGGAAGAAAGTCCATCAACATTAACCACTGAACTGCTAAGAATTCTTAAATCACCCCATAGTTCGGTAAGTCCGTACAAACCGTCCAAATTGGTGACCGTTCCACTGATATAGATACCACCCTCAAAATGGCAATTTGCAATATCAAATGTACTAGCAAAGTCATCTACTTGCTGTTGGGTATTAAGTTCTACTTTAGTTGTAGGACATGCGCTATTTGGACAGGCACTTCCCCCATCATTAATTATCCAACCATATTCTTGAATTAAGGTATGACGAGCCTCTTCACTGAGACAATATTGATTCTGCGGTGCATCAAAGACTACATTGCTTTCTTTGGGGCTAGAACCCCAACCAATCAAGGTCTTGTCGTAATTTTCGTTAGACATACCGCTATTTACCAACATCCCTGTCATATCACTTCCATAGCGAGGCATTAAACTTAGGTCTTGATCAAAAGACGTTGCATCTTTGAACATATTAATCATTGTTGGAGTTCTTTCTGAATAACCCCAACTAACAGGTTGATTAAAAGATGTTGCCCCCTCAAACATACCGTCCATATTAAATAATGTTCCAAATGACCAATTACTAATATCTTGATTAAATAGTTCAGCCCCTGCAAACATATAGGCAACACCAAAAGCAAAACCCATATCCCAATCATTGAACTTAGAATTACCAACTAATGATTTACAGTCTTTGAACATAGCTCTATAATCTTGTGCAGGCGATGGTACATCAAGTGCAACAACATCTAAATTAGAACACCCTTCAAAAGCTGAAACCATACTTATCCATCTTATATCACCCCATTGTTCTATACTGAGTATTTTATCCTTATCCCCTGATCCATTAAAATAAATATGTGGAAAATCTCCTATTATGGATACAGTATAGGTGCCGGGCACGGCATATGTATGCGTTGCATCACCCGTAAAGCCAGATTCAGTACTACCATCGCCCCAATCTACAGCATAATTAAAACTATCAGGACTCCATCCTAATCCATTAAATTCACCACCAGTAATTGTTGGTATTGTAATTTGATTATTTGCAGAAACGCCTGGGTTATCTGTTTTCCATGTAGTTACAAATGCATTGCTGAAATCCAGAACCTCATCATTTACTTTACGCACCACTAAATTGTCATACATCGCATTACCTGCGTTTTGCTGTGCATAGTTGCTAAAGAACCAAAGGTCTATGGTAGAAAGGTTAGAAGGCACGCTAAAAGTTGTTTCATAATGTTCCCAGCTACTACCAAAACTATGAGCTCCCAAAGAATTATTGGGTGTATTGTTAGGGGTGATTTCCAAGCGTGCCTGGCCGGTAAGACTCTTACCTTCAACAGCGATAAAAAGTTCGTCTCCCGCTACTATACCATAGCTGGCTAAATCTATGGCTATGCGGTAACTACCCCATGGTTGCCCTGTATCCGCATTCTCGACTACCAAAGCACAAGAGCTACCATATGTACCGATTGCAGTACCTGCTACATTATCTACCCCTAAGGCTCTTGTGCCAGAAGGTAAAATTATAGATGCATCTTCATTGGGTAGATCATTAGGGCAAGTAGTTACACAGCCTTTACCTGCATCATTGATTGTCCAACCAAAATCATCAATCAATGTTTGACGAGCCTCTTCACTGATACAATATTGATTCTGCGGTGCATCTAAGACTACACCGCTTTCTCTGGGATTAGAGGCCCAACCAATCAAGGTCTTGTCGTAATTTTCGTTAGACATGCCGCTATTTACCAACATCCCTGTCATATCACTACCGTACCGTGGCATTTGACTTAGGTCTTGATCAAAAGACGTTGCTCCTTTCAACATATTTACCATAGTTGGTGTTCTAGCCATACCTTCAAAACTAAGAGGTTGATTAAACGAAGAGGCACCTTCGAACATACTGTCCATATGCATGGTTGTCCCCAAATGCCAATTGCTTATTTCTTGATTGAATAACTCGGCCCCTGCAAACATGTATGCCATTCCAAGAGAATTACCTACATCCCAATTATTGAAAGAATAGTTTCCTATCAATGATTTACAATCTTGAAACATAGCGGTATAAGTAAATACATTAGCCGTATTGGGAATATCGGTAGCAATAACATCAAGATTTGTACAGCCTTTAAATACATTACTAAAATCTTGCCATACAATTTTACCCCATTTTTCTACTGTAAGAATTTTATCCTTATCTCCTGCCCCATTAAAATAAATGTTTGGAAATTCACCAATGATGGAAACAGTGTAGGTACCAATATTAGAATACGTATGCGTGGCATCACCAGTAAACCCAGATTCAATGGTACCATCTCCCCAGTCCACACTATAATTATAACCGCCTATATCAGAAGTTGGTATGGTTATTTGATTATTTGCAGAAACGCCAGGGTTATCTGTTTTCCATGTGATAACAAACGCATTACTGAAATCCAACACCTCGTCATTTGCCTTACGTACCACTAGATTGTCATACACTGCATTACCTGCGTTTTGCTGTGCATAATTACTAAAGAACCAAAGGTTTATAGTAGTAAGGTTTGAAGGCACACTAAAAGTTGTTTCATAATGTTCCCAGCTACTACCAAAACTACGAGCTCCCAAAGAATTATTGGGTGTATTGTTAGGGGTGATTTCCAAACGTGCCTGGCCAGTAAGACTCTTACCGTCAACAGCGATAAAAAGTTCATCTCCCGCTATAATACCATAGTTGGCTAAATCTATGGCTATGCGGTAACTACCCCATGGTTGCCCTGTATCCGTATTCTCGACTACCAAAGCACAAGAGCTAGCGTTGGTGTCGGTTGCCGTGCCTGCTACATTATCTACCCCTAAGGCCACTGTGCCAGAAGGTAATACTATAGATGCATCTTCATTTGGTAAATTAGGGTTACATTGTTGGCCGTAACTATTTGCCACTAAAAAGACGGCAAATATCATACTACAAAATACTTTAGTTTGGTTGATCATGATTATATATGTTGGTTGTACATTTATTGGTGTAAGAAAATTAATACTATTAATTTTTGGACTACAAAATGCAGTATATAAAATCGTTAAGAGTCCTAAATAATCGATTAATAACACTACACAACCAAAAAACCTTATAAATTCTTACAAAGTCTATTTCAAAGATTGTAAGGCTTAAAGACTTTTATTTCCATTTTCATCATGTAATAAAAAAGGAGACCAAATTGGTCTCCTTTTTTAAATAATTTTTGGGTTTTTATTGCCGCTGAATCAACATTTGTTGCTGAAATTCTACTCCTGATGTATCAGTTGTTTTTACAAAATATGTACCCGTAGGTATTTCCAAAACATTTACAGGTGTACCCTGTTGATCAATAAGTCCTCCTTTAACCGTTCTGATCAGTCTACCGGTGACATCAAATATTTGGATAGTGCCTACAGTGGTAGGTTCTTTAAAACTCAACATAGTCTCTGTCGATGCCGGGTTTGGATATATTTCCAAACTATTTTCTGATTTTGTTCCGGTAAAACTTTTACCAGAACCTCCAGCACTAAGATTAATGACCTCTAGATTATCATATAACGATTCACCTGCATTCTGTTGTGCATAGTTACTAAAGAACCAAAGGTCTATGCTCTCTATTTCTTGCGGCACTATAAATGAGGTCTCAAATCTAGACCAAGCGGAACCAAACGTATTAGCCCCCAATGCCGAGTTTGCCCTATTATCTGGATTTATTTCCAATCTTGCCGTACCTGTTACGCTTTTACCGTCTACACCAATGAACAACTCGTCACCAGCAACTATATCATAATCATCCAATTGAATTTTAATCCTGTATGTTCCCCATGGTTGACCATTATCCGTATTTCCTACTATTAGTGCACATGAACTTCCATTTGTGTCAGTTGAAGTCCCTACCACATTATTTACACCCAAGGCAGTAGTTCCAGAAGGTAGTACAATAGCCGTATGTTCATTAAAAAGATTATTGGAACATGTTGTATCTATAGTTTCCAAGATACTTACAAAAACCGTATCCGTAGCAGTGGCACCTAAATTATCCGTAACTGTCAATACTACTTCAAAGTCACCAATATTAAATGTAACCATTGGGTTTTCACCATTAGCAATTGTAGTATCTTCTACTGACCAAGTATATTCAACGATTTCTCCATCTAGATCAACACTATTGGAACCATCCAACATAATTGTCTCACTCCCATCCCTATCATCATCTTCCTTTTCTATATCATTTCCCGCATTGGCTATTGGCAGCAAATTATCATTGTTATCACTTAGATTAATTACCGTAAGATTATCATAAAGGGCACTACCTGCACTAGATTGCGCGTAATTACTGAAAAACCAAAGGTCTATACTCGTAATATTTTCGGGTACACTAAACGTAGTTTCATATCTAGTCCAATCCATACCAAATGTCATGGAACCCAATGGAGCGTTTGGAGAGTTATTGGGATTAATTTCTACCCTTGCCGTACCAGTATCACTTTTACCGTCAACACCAATAAGTAACTGATCACCCACCTCTATACCATATTCAGATAAATTGATCGCAATACGATACGTACCCCACGGCTGACCATTATCTACATTATTTACCTGTATAGCACATGTACTATTATTGGTGTCAAAAGTAACACCTGTAACATTATCTACCCCTAGTGCAGTTGTTCCTTGAGGTAAAACAAGTGTAGTATCTTCGTTCTCCAAATAGTTTGCACAAGCTATGATGGGGCAATCTTCCCCTGCGTCATTAATTATCCAACCATTACTATCTATAAGTTCTTGTCTTTCCATAGCTGACGTGCAAAAAGAAATATTTGCGGCCCCTAGGGTTATCCCTTGTATTGTTGGCCCATTTTTCCACCCTATTAAGGTTGCATCATAATTTTCAATGGACAGGCCAGAATCATCTAGCATACCATCCATGTTTGTTATACTATTCAATGACCATTCTCCCAGTGATTGATTAAAATCAGCTGCTTCTTTAAACATAGAATTCATTCGTTCTACCTTAGACACGTTCCAATCAGAAATATCTTGATTAAAACCACTCTCCCTAAACATACCAATCATTTCCAAAACGTTGGAGACATCCCAATTACCTAAAGGCTGATTAAATTTTGTTGTCCCGTAAAACATACCCAACATTGTTCTCGCGTTGGATACGTTCCATGAATTAAAAGATTCGTTTCCTATTAGACTGCTGCACCCACTAAACATCTCACCGAAAGAAGTAACATTGCTTACATCTGGAATGTCAGTTGCTGTTACATCTAAATTGGTACAACCTTTAAAGGCCTCTGCCATGCTAGACCACGTATTATCTCCCCATTGAGTTATGTATTCTAATTTGTCCTTATCTCCTGCACCGTTAAAAACAATACTTGGAAAATCTCCAATGATAGAAACTGTATACGTACCAGCATTTGAATAAGTATGCGTGGCATCACCAGTAAACCCAGATTCTATTATACCATCTCCCCAATCCACACTATAGTTATAACCGCCTATACCAGAAGTTGGTATGGTTATTTGATTATTTGCAGAAACTCCAGGGTTATCTGTTTTCCATGTAGTTACAAACGCATTGCTGAAATCTAAGGGACAATTTTCCCCTGCGTCACTGATTATCCAACCATTTAAATCTATAAGCTCTTGTCTTTCATTTTTAGACATACAATAGTTTTGTGTTGCACCTAACTTAACATCTGGTTGTAAATTAGGTAGCTTACTCCAACCTATTAATGTTTTATCATAATTTTCAATGGAAAGATCAGAACCATTAAACATATTAGCCATATCGGATACATTAGATACATTCCAAGAACTCAAATCTTGATCAAATGAGGTATAATTGAACATAAAGACCATTTCCGTAACATTTGAAACGTCCCAACTAGAAATATCTTGATTAAACGCAGTAGCGCTACCAAACATGAAATTCATATTCTCTACATGAGACACATTCCAACTTGAAATATCTTGGTTAAAATTTGAACCTTGGAACATAGCAGACATATTGGTTACACTTGAAACATCCCAATTACCTATAGGTTGGTTGAAATTTTGCGTTCCACTAAACATCGAACCCATATCAGTAACATTTGAAACATCCCAATTTGAAAGGTCTTGGTTAAACTGCAGGTTATTTGAAAATAAATTCATCACTGAAGTTACATTACTTACATCCCAGTTAGAAATGTCCGCATTAAAATTTTCACATGCATAAAACGTTTGTATTAAATCATTTATACTACTAACATTCCAATCATTAAAAGAATCGTTACCTATTAATGACGTACAGTAAGCAAACGAATTTCTTAATGAAGTTATATTACTTAATATTGGGGCGTCTATTGCTATTATATCCAAATTTGTACATCCTGAAAATGCTTGGTCTAAACTTCCCCACTGAATTTCACCCCATTGATTAATTTCTACTAATTTATTAGAATCACTATTAGATTCATTACCGGGGTAACTATTAAATTGAAGCGCATAAATATCACCTAAAATAGAAACAGTATATGTTCCGGGCTTTTCATAGGTATGGGTCTGGTCCCCATATAAATTACTTTCACTAGTACCATCTCCCCAATCCACTGTATATGGACCGCTCCAAATTGGTAATCTTATTTGATTATCATTAGATTTCCCTAAATTATCGGTTTTCCACGTCGTTACAAATTCATTACGTTCAGGACAATTTTTTCCATTGTCCAAAATTGTCCAGTTATATGATTCTAAAATTATTTGCCTAGCTTCTTCGCCTAAACAAAATGAGCTTAGTCCTGCATCAAAGTCTATATTAGGCTGTAAATTTTGTAACCTACTCCAACCTACTAAGGTGTTGTCATAATTTACTGTGGTTAATTGAGACTCTGCAAACATTTGATCCATTGTAGTTACTTGACCAATATCCCAACTTCCTAAACTATTACTAAAACCACTATTCTTAAACATAGCTGACATATCAGTAACAGAAGAAGTATCCCAATCCTTTAAAATTTGGTTAAAAGAAATGGTCCCTTCAAACATTCCTTCTACTGTCTGTAATGTAGAAACATTCCATTCATTAAACTTCGAATTTCCAACAAGTGACTCGCAATTTAAAAACATATTACTTGCATCACTAACATTGGACAATTTTGGAACATCTTTAGCAAGAATATCTAAATTGATACAATTTGCAAATGCAGATTGCATGTTCACCCATTCAATATCACCCCATTGAGTTACCTCTAGTAACATTTCACCATTATCCGTGTTAGAAAAATCTATTCTTGGAAATGTTCCAGAAATTTTAATTTGGTATTCCCCTGGAGCAGCATAACTATGAGTTATAGTATCTGTAATGTTGGTTTCAATAGTACCATCACCCCAGTTTACCGTATAATTATAAGTTAATGGATAGCCATATTTTTCTTCGCTATGAATTGGAATGGTTACCTCATTCTCAGGATTGTTCACTGAGTTGACCGACCAAGTAGTTATAAAAGGTCTTTCTTCACTTACATCACAATTTAGACTTTTACCAGAATCATTAAATGACCATCCATAAATGGCTTTAATATTGGCTCGCGCTTGGGCCGATTGGCAAAATTGTTTATCTACTGCACCAAAAATTACATCTTTCCTTAAAGTTTGTAATTGATCCCATCCTAATAAAGTAGCATCATAGCTTTCTGTTGAAATATTGGAATAATCGAACATAGCAAACATATCTGAAACACTGCTTATATTCCACTGCCCAAGATTTTGATTAAAACTATTAGCATTATTAAATAAATAGGACATAGTAGTTACACTGCTTACATCCCAATTGCCAATATTTTGATTGAAATCTGTAGCACCTTGAAACATACCATACATATCATTTACCTTACTCACATCCCATGCAGAAATATCTTGATTAAATTTTGTGTTATTTTTAAATAACTCACTCATATAATTTACATTAGATACATTCCAGTTTGATATATCCTGATTGTAATTGGTATTTCTGAACATACCACTAATACCATAAGCACTTTTTAAATCCCAAGAATCTAGTGGTTGATTAAATTGCGATGCTCCATTAAACATATCAAAGAATGTTCTCACAGCACTTACGTCCCAAGAACCGATGGGCTGGTTAAATTTTAAGGCATTAAAGAAAACACCATACATATCTCTAACATAATTAGTTTCCCATTGATTAAATGATTCATTGCCGACAAGAGAACTACAACCGTAGAACATTTGTGAAATATTCTCAACCCACGTTAAATTTGGGATATCTCCAGCATTAACATCAAGATTTACACAATTAAAAAATGCACCTTCCATTGATGACCAACCATAATTACCCCATTGTTCTACAGTCAATATCTTCTGACTATCCTTTTCAATACCCCAACCACCAAAATAAATTCTAGGAAAATCACCTGTGATAGAAACAGTATAAATACCGGGCGTTGCATACGTATGGGTAATATCACCATTTACACTTGTATCACTAGAACCATCACCCCAATTTATAGTATAATCATAAACTATTGCTTCTTCCCATTGTTGTGATGTATACGTAGGTATGGTTATTTGATTATCATTACTAATACCAGGGTTATCTGTTTTCCAAGTTGTAATAAATGGTATCTGCTCTTCTAAACCGCAATTACGGGCAAGGCCTTTATCATTAAAGGACCAACTATACGTATCAATCAGAAATTGACGTGCTTCTTCCCCGGCACAAAAACTTATTTGATATGCTCCTAAATTTACGTCATTCTTGAGTTCAGGTAGTTGGCTCCAACCTATTAAAGCAGCGTCATAATTCTCAGTAGATAAACCCGAATAATCAAACGTGTTATACATAAATTCGACATTTGAAATATTCCACATACTTAAATCTTGATTGAATGCAGTTGCTAAATAAAAAGCTGTCGACAAATTGGTTACCTTAGAAACATTCCATTTACTTAAATCTTGATTAAAAGATTTAGCTTTATAAAATATCTGCCCAATATCCGTTACATTTTCAAGATTCCAATTACCAATAAATTGATTAAACTGTTCTGCATATGTAAACATTCCGAACATACTAGTTGCAGATTCTGTATTCCACAATCCTATATCCTGATTAAATTTTTTGGCTTCACTAAACATACCGGACATATATGTAACCCGACTTGTATTCCACGAACCGATATTTTGATTAAAATTAGCGGCATTACTAAACATAGATTCCATATTGGTAACGTTTCCAACATCCCATGACCCTATATTTTGATTAAATGGAGTTCCTTGAAACATTCGGGCCATATTAGTTACATTACTAACATTCCAATTACCAATAGGCTGATTAAAGCTTTCAGCGATATTGAAAAGCTGGTGCATATTATTGATATTAGAAGTATCCCAATTATTTATTGTTGAATTATAAATTAAAGAACTCGCATTAGAAAACATACTCTCCATACTATAAACAGCGCTTAAATCTGGAATATCCGTAGCGATAACGTCTAAATTAGTACAACCGGCAAAAGTTCTTTCCATTGAACGCCATTTTATATTTCCCCATTTATTGACCAATACTATTTTTTTGCTATCACTTATATTATTTAAACCCGTATTAAAATCATTATTAAAATACAAATGAGGAAATTGGCCAACAATAGAAACAGTATAAACACCTGGTTCTTCGTAAGTATGTGTTATTGTTCCTGTAACATTTTCTGAAATACTGTCATCACCCCAGTCTACAGAGTAATTATATGTTTGATATTGGTTTGTAGGTATGGTTATTTGATTAATTTCTGATATACCTTCGTTATCAGTTTTCCAAGTTGTTACAAACGCATTTGTAAAGTCTATTGGGCACTTTTCACCTGCATCAGTTATATTCCAATTATACGTGTCAATTAATCGTTGTCGCGCATCTCCCCCTATACAATAATTGATATTTACCGCACCTAAAAGTACATTTGGCTGCAAATCTGAACGTAATGACCAAACTGACAATAGTAAGTCATAATTGGCCGTGGAAAAGGAAGAATTATCAAACATTCCACTTGCATCTTTAAGCTTTGCAATATTCCAATCAGAAATATCTTGATCAAATGACCCATTTCTGAAGACATCTTTCATCCTTTCAACATTTTGCATGTCCCAGGTAGATATGTTTTGGTTAAAAGGTGTATCCTTGAACATTTCGTTCATTGTTGTTAAACTTTTAACATTCCAATTTCCTATATCCTGGTTAAATGAGGATAAATTAAACATAGCGTCCATAGACGCTACATTAGACACATCCCAATTACTTATATTGGAGTTAAAATTGGAAAAAAAGAACATACCATTCATGTTCAAAATATTACCCGTATCCCAATTATTCCAGCTTGGGTTGTCCACGAGAGACGTACAAGACACAAACATATTATTCAAATGGGTAACTGAAGTCAAGTTAGGAACGTCTTCTGAAAGCATGCTCATATTTCTACAACCATCAAAAGCACTTGACATGGAAGACCATTGTATATCTCCCCATTGATCTACAGATAAAAGCTTATTAAAATCCTTGGAAACGTCTAGAATGCCATTAAAGTATATTCTAGGAAAATCACCATATATAGCTACACTATACGTCCCTGCATTTTGATAGGTATGTGTTATGTCGCCAGCAACATTGGTAGATCTTGTACCATCTCCCCAATCAACAGTATAATCATAGTTTTCCCCGGGAAAAGTTGGAATAGTAATCTGGTTATTAGCAGAAACCCCAGAATTGTCCGTTTTCCAAGTTGTAATAAACGGTCTAAAAGTTTCTACTCTTTCAATCAACAAATTATCATAAAAAACAGTACCCGGTGTATTTCTTGTATAATTACTGAATAGCCAGATGTCTATTGTTTCTACATCTGGAATAACAAATGTACTTTCTGCTCTAGACCATGTATTGGTAAAGTTATGAGCAAAGATTGCACTATTTGCCCTATCATCTAGGTTTACTTCAATTCTTCCTGCACCTGTATTATTTCTACCATCTATACCAATATAAAGTTCGTCACCTGCAACAAGACCCAAATCCGCTAACCGTAACTCAATATGATATCGTGCCCAAGGTTGGCCATTATCTTGATTAATTATTTCTACGGCACAGTCACTATTATTGGTATACAAAGATGTTCCCAATACATTATCTCCACCAGCTTCCAAGACACCATGTTGTAAGGTTAGTTGAGTATTATCATTTATAAGATGATCATCACATTGTTGAGAAAAGAGAGATGAAATAAAAAGCACTTGAAAAAACAAAAACAATAAAATATTGTAGGAATTCTTCATTTGATTAAGGTTTGGTTATAAGTAATTTCATACAATACTATTATTTAAAGCGAAAGTTGAAGGTATTTCTCGACCATTTACACTAATAAAACGGTAGATGGCTAATTTAACTGTAAAAACCACACCAAAGGCCAATTTCAAAATTTTGCATAGAATACGACAACAAAAAAGGAGGCCAACATTGGGCCTCCTTTAAAAAAATTTGATGTTTTTATGCTACCTCTCAATGAGCATTTGTTGCTGGAACTCCATACCAGATTCATCTATTGTTTTTACAAAATATGTTCCTGTTGGCATTTCCTGAACATTAACAGGAGAACCATTTGAATCTATAAGCCCACCTTTTATTGTCCTCACCAATCTTCCCATAACATCAAATACTTGTATGGTACCAACCGTGGTAGGTTGATCAAAACTTATAGTAGTTTCCATATTGGCAGGGTTTGGATACAAACGTAAACCATTTAACGGCTGCACTATTTCATTATTCTTGGCAGTAATCTCAGGTACATCACTAAGCTTATAGACCCTTAAATTATCATAAAGTGCAATACCTGGTGTATTTTGAGCATAATTACTAAAGAACCATAAGTCTAATGTATTTACACCATTCGGCACGGTAAAAATCGTATTAAAATTCTCCCATTCATTACCAAATGTTTTGGAACCCAAAGAAGTGTTCGGTGCGTTGTTACGATTTATTTCCAATCTTGCCGTTCCAGTTAAGCTTTTACCGTCAACACCTATATAAAGTTCATCTCCAGAACTTATATTCTGTGCAACCAAATCAATAGTAATCCTATAAGAACCCCAAGGTTGACCACTATCATTATTACTAACTTGCAATGCACACGGGCTATTATTGGTATCCGATGAAATTCCAATTGCAGAGTCTACACCTAATGCTATTGTACCCGAAGGCAGTACTAAATCCAGAGCTTCATTCTGTAAATCATCTGAACATACTATGGCCAGTGGATCAGTAACGATAACTCTAACAATATCCGTATCCATGGCGTTTTGGTTGTCCATTACGGTTAGTTCCACCTCATGAACCCCAACACTAAATACTACCGTAGGCGACTCTCCGTTTGCGATTACAGAGCCATTCTCCCGCCAGATATAACTTACAATTTCACCATCAAGATCGGTGCTATTAGAACCGTTCAATGTTACTGCTTCGTTTCCATCTTGATTCAAGTCCTCTACACTAACATCATTTCCTGCATTAGCAATGGGTATTAAATTATCACCTGTATCACTAAGATTAATTACCGATAAATTATCGTAGAGTGCAACTCCAGCACTGGATTGTGCGTAATTACTAAAGAACCATAAATCTAAAGTGGTAACACCACTAGGTACAGTAAAGGTGGTATTATAACTCTCCCACTCACTACCAAATGTTTTGGAGCCCAATGATGTGTTTGGTGCATTGTTACGATTTATCTCTAACCGTGCCGTACCTGTTAAACTTTTTCCGTCAACACTAATGTTTAGTTCATCCCCTACCCTTATGTCATAATCAGTTAATCTTATTGCAATTCGGTAAGAACCCCATGGTTGTCCGGCATCATTGTTAGCAACTTCCAATGCACAAGGACTGCCATTGGTATCTGAATCTATTCCCAAGGCGGTATCTACTCCCGCTCCTACAGTACCCAATGGTAGGACTATTGCAGGATGTTCATTAAGCAAGTCATCAGGACATTCCGTGACCACTAAAGGTTCCACAATGGTAATTTGTACCACATCCGTATCTTCCGCCCCTTCATTATCTACCACCGTTAATTCCACGACATGCACTCCCAAATCAAATTCTACTAGAGGTGTTGCGCCTGTAGCAATTATTATGTTATTTTCGGTCCAACTATAAGAAACAATATTACCGTCAAGGTCAATACTATTGGTTGCGTTCAACTGTACGGTCTCCACTAAATTATTATCGGTATCCTCAATAACCACATCATTACCTGCATTGGCAATTGGCACCAAGTTATCACCAGCATCGCTAAGGTTCCTTACTACCAAATTATCATATAGTGCTACTCCAGGAGTGGATTGTGCATAATTACTAAAGAACCATAAATCTAAACTTGTTAATCCTGCCGGAACAATGAAAGTAGATTCATACCTACTCCAATCACTGCCAAAAGTTCTTTGAGCAATAGCCGTGTTGGGTGCATTATTTCGGTTTACTTCCATTCTTGCCGTACCAGTGAGACTTTTTCCATCTACACCTACAAATAGCTCATCACCTGCACTAATGCCATAGTCGGCCAAACGTATAGCAATACGATAAGTTCCCCATGGCTGACCACTATCTTGGTTACTGACACCTAATGCACATGGACTACCATTGGTATCCGTAGATATACCTAAGGCAGAATCTACACCCAATGCCCTAGTGCCCATTGGCAATACAATATTAGGGTCTTCATTTTGTAAATTATCAGGACAAGCTAATATTGGTGCAGCCTCTACTGTTACTATGGCGGTACATTCATCTGCATTTCCAGCAGCATCGGTTATCGTTAAGATAACTTCATTGGTTCCAATATTGCTTTCATTGAAACTACTTGGAGTTACCGACATTGAAGCTATACCCACATTATCGGTAGAACCACCATCTACATCTGAAGGGCTTATACTTCCTAGCCCGGATGCGTCAAGAACTAATGTAAAATCTTGGCAAACGGCTTCAGGAGAGATTGTATCTGGTGCGGCCTCTACCGTTACCGTAGATGTACAACTAGCACTATTTCCAGACGTATCCGTTACTATCATTGTGACCAGGTTTTCCCCAATATTCAATTCATTAAAACTGGATGGTGATATAGATATGGAGGCTATTGCAACGTTGTCCGTTGATCCACCATCCACATCTGATAAATTAATACTTCCCATTCCAAATTCATCTAGCACCAAGGTAAAATCTTTGCAGACCGCTACTGGTGGCGTTGTGTCATTTTCAGGTTCAATGGTAATCAACTGATTACATGAGGCACTATTTCCACTAGTATCCGTTGCTGTCCATGTCCTGGTAATTATTTGGTCAACGGTAACATCAACAAAAGTTATCTCATCTATACCAATATCATCCGTTGCCGTAGCCGTACCCGTTTCAGAAGGGTCGGTCGACTCTCCAAAAGCAACAGTAACATCTGCGGGACAGGTAATTACTGGAGGCGTTACGTCCGTACAAACACCTAGAGGGTCTATGATTGTATAGGTTACATCATAAGGTGTTTCGTTGCCATTAATATCCCTAATGAAAATTGTTACAGGATTAACACCAAGATTAGCACAAGTGTACGTTGCTGGTCCTGATACACCTACTGATCCCTCTACACCGCAATTATCATCTCTACTTACTACTGCTCCTATAGTAAATACGTTAGGTGTCACTTCTCCTAGTGCATCTAATTCAAGAATAACATCTTGGACTACTGCGGTTGGGCCTTCATCATCTGTCACGGTTATAATCTGTTCACAGCTTTCAGAAGTGTTCCCTGCCTCATCGGTTGCAGTCCACGTAATAATTGTTTCACCTACTTGAAAAGGATCTGTCAAGGTCAATAACGCACCATCACTCCTTACAAAATCTATAGTTATGTTCTCCGGTAATGTTACGTTATCTGTTGCTGTAGCTGGTATAATTGGGAAGCTTGCTTCACAAAGGCCTAACTCGTTAGATACTGTTATTGGAGCTGGACAACTAACTATAGGTGCTTGCGCATCTATTTCATTTGGTACTCCTGGTGAACCAACATCGGTTCCAGAATTACCATGAACCCCAATACTAGTATACGCAGTAAATAAGGGTGTTGCAACATCAACTGTACTCAAAGCCCAATTTCCACCTTGTTGATTATCCACAGATAGATCCGTAAGGTAAATTGATGCAAAACCATCATCCGAAGGCCAAGGCAACTCATTGGTGTAATCTACCTGTTCCACTACATTTAACTGGGTCTGGTTATCTCCATCATAATTTAAATAGCTACTCCAAATACCAATAGTATCTCCTCCATTATTTCCCAAAGAAGGAAAATCCGTAACTGGAATTAGATTAACATCTCCCCAAGCATCTTTAAACTGATCTTGAGTCAAGTCTGCATCGAAAAGGATAACTGACGCCTGTGGTTCTATAATTCCTGAAACAATATTGGCAGAAGCTATTGACGAGCCCTGGTTATCATCCAATACATAACCCGACAAATCTATTGATTGAAGGCCTTTGTTATAAATTTCTATCCATTCCCAAGCACCGTCCGTTCCATTTGGATTGTACATGATTTCAGTTATCAATAAATCTGAATCTATTTTTGAAACGGTAAAAGCCTCGGAGCTTCCCGTGCAACCATTATCATCTACTACCTCAACGGTATAATTTCCTTCAAATACATCTATGGTCTGTGTGGTTTCTCCTGTAGACCATAAATAATCTACAAATCCGGCTCCGGCATCCAAGGTTACCCTACTACTTCCTTCAATATAAGAATTAGGTCCGGTAATTAGTGGAATCGGCTTAGGATTTACGGTTAAAATAGCGGCATTACTGATTACTTCGCAATCATCATTAGTAGCAACAGTACCTTGATCATCCGTAATAATGACACGATATTGTAGCCCACTGCTTTCCAATTGAACAGGAGAATTAAAGGATAAGGTTGCAGAACCATCCTGATCAGCTACATCCGTCCATTCTGTTAGACCATTGCCCAAGGCTTGCCAGTTATAACTTAAAATACCTGCACCTGATGCTACTACAGTAAATTCTAACGTTGTCTCTTCTTGACATAATGTTACATCTTGTGGCTGATCGGTGATAGCAAGAGTACAGGAAGGAACTCCCATTAAAACCAAATCATTGCCATCTCCACCAATGTAGCTTAGAATACCACTAAAGTCACCAAAATTTATTTCCGCACCTTCTTCCAATCCTTGAAATGTTCCCGTAATTGGTCCTGTTCCATTATTTTCTATAATTATAATCTCATCACTCTCTGAATTATCATAACCTCCAATGAGATTTAAATTTGCCCCTACCAAACTTACATTGTTACTCACTACAACTTGGTCATAATCTACACCAGGGATATTTCCGTAAACTTCAACATTAAATGTACTATTGTCTTCAATAAAATTACTGCTACTTTGTAATGTAAAATCTACGGTAGATATTATTCCAGGGCTATTTCCTGGCGAAAATAAAGATTGTCTATTTACATTTAACCCGCCAATAATTGTACCCACACCGGTCATTTCACTTTGAAAAAGATTTATAGGAATGGTAGAGACAATAGTTGCACCATTTAAATCAAAAGATCCATTATTTATACCGTTTAATGAGAGAAACTCCAATGAAGCATTTTCAGCTACAGTAACATCAAACCTTTCAAAAACAATTGATTGTCCGGGCATACTCATTGCATCATTAAGAAAGACCGTATTGGCCCCCAATAAACCTTCAAATATTATACTATTGGTAATGTCCGCCAAAGGTATTTCAACTGTATTAGGATCTATTTGATTAATATTAGATAAACTAGATCCTATGGTACTTGAACTTACTATTCTTAGATTTCCATTATTGGTAGAAAGTTCAAAATTATCATCTGTATCTCCTCCATTTACATCGGTTACAAACAACCTGTTAAATTCATTCGACGTTATTTCTGTTTCTACACTTGATACGGGATCTTCTTCAATACAAAATTTAGTTGTTTGATAAAAACCAAAGGTACCACCAACAAAAATGGTCCTTTCTGCACTAGCAACGGTATATGACCCTACACCAAAACCGCTATTCATACCATCATTATAAGAATCATACATTACAAATCTATATTCACCTGGACCTAACGGCTTTGGAGCAATAGGACTTCCACTACTATCAAACTGCTCTTGTAGTGTTTCTATTAAATTAGTTGAGCTTTGAGCGGCAGAATAATCACGACCATCTATTATGTAACCTTCAGGGCCAAATAAACGCCATTGGGTTTCATTAGCATATTGATCAAAAGTAATATCCACTGTAATATCACCTGTATCACAAACTGCAGGAGTCGGAGCTACACCAAACGGTTCTCCTACACCAACAGCATGCCAAGCATTGGTCACTGCAATTTCTTCTGAACTTCCAGCCCCAAACAAATCAATGGCTGCCAGAATTGACCCCATTCTTGCATCTTCAAAATCGGACAACTGTGTTAGATAATTCGCTAAATTATGGTAAGCTATACTTCCTGCTTTTTCCATGCCAATGGCATTTACTCCATAAGCATCTCCATTGTCATTAGTACCCGAACCACCAACACTTAATAGATAAAACCAGTAATTTTGTACTCCAGAATTTATATGAACCCCGCAAAGATCATTTGTATTTAATGGTTGACAATTTATTGTATTAATCCAATGCGTTCCGCCGTAAGTGTCTGGATCTGAATAAGAATTGGGATTGCTCATAGATCGCAATGCCCCTCCACTTCCTCCAAAACCAATAGCATCACCCATTAACCAATCGTTTGTACCTTGGGCAAAAAATTCAATGGATTCTCCAAATATATCTGAAAATGATTCATTCAAAGCTCCAGATTCGTTCTGATAAACTAAACTTGCTGTATATTCGGTAACTCCATGGGCAATTTCATGACCTACTATATCTAATGCTACTAATGGACCGTAATTAACTCCATCTCCATCACCATAAGTCATTCTGGATCCATCCCAAAAAGCATTTATATTACTAAAATATCCCATACCTATTAAGTTGGCACTTACATAGGATTTTAATACAGAGCCCGTATCATCATAAGAATTCCGGCCATGTTTCTGCATAAAATATTTATGGGTTTGCTCTGCGCCGAAATGTGCTTGAACCCCAATTTCACTTCCTGAAAACACATTGGTCTGGCTGGTAAAATCTATTGCCAAATTATAATCAGTGCCATTATCCATATTGTAGGTTTCAATGCCGTTACCATCAGAAACCTGACGCAGTGTATACAAATTATCTGTAAAATCTGCAGTAAAATTAACGGTACCATTATACAAACTTGCACCGGATGCAGGGGTGTCTACTGTATGTATCCTATTATTGACGAATAGTACTTGACCATTATTGGCATCAATATAAATGTCCATCCTTTTTATAGGTTTTAGGGCATACACATCAAATTTATAAGCCAATTTAGGAGTATCAAAATTATCATTAATGGTTGGGAATATTACCAATTCACCTTTTGGTTTCCTGTAACCGTCAACCATGGCTGCTTCTACGGGACTGTCCCATAAATATTCTTCTGCTCCAACATAGGCCATAGCACTATTTAATGCAGCTGCAGCGGATATAGATGGTGCTATTGATACATTGTTTATTTCGAATATGCTGTTGGAAATAGCTTGGGCACTACCATTCTTAGAATGTATGATAGATTGGCCAAATTCTACTTTTAGGCCTCTATAATATTGTTGAAATTTTTGGTGATCAACACCTTTTTCATCCTTTTTTGTAGCTACTTGTTGAAAGCTAATATTGTTTGAAAGATTGAAATTTTCAAATATTGCTTGAGGACTTGTTTTGGCTTTTTCCTCAATACTAGGAGGAATTACTTCAATGCCTCTTAGTTTTTTTTTAGGTACTTGTTGCGAAAATGTTTTGCTCGTAGAGAATAGAATGAACATAACAAGACATTTTGCAATAAAAATTGGTTGGATTTTCATGGCTTGTGAATTTGATTTAAATAATAAAATGTGTGAGGTTTATTCAATACATCTAGCCAATGAGATAGAGGAATCTGAAAAAGAACGTGATATAGAAAGTTTCTTTTTCTAAAATTTAATAAACTAATAAGAATTACAGAATCGTAAAATTCTCCCATACTCGATTGGTTTTGATTTTAAACCAAAGCACAGCTAGGCATTCTTGTAAAATGTGGGGTTTACTAAAAAACTTTTGGGGGAAGGCCTCTCAATTGCATAAACAATGTTTATGTCAATCATTAAGCATGATGAAAATATACGTGTTTTATTTTAACAAATCTTAACATTGTTAAACATCTATGGGTATGATCGTTTATACGCCAATTAATTCGTTGAACTACATAGACTTAAATCTTAATTAGGATAACTTACTGTAAATCAACATCCACACTTTTAATGATTTTTCAATAATAAAGATGAAACTTTAGTTTGTTAAATACAAAAGGTCCGCCTCCCAAAAGCGGACCTTCTCCCAATTAAATTAACCTAAAAACCTATTTTAATATTATTTACTTATGCAGATGGTAAAACCTTACCATAAAAATTAATTGAACGATGTTTCACTTACCTACGTGAATACATTAAATAGGTTTTACTATAAATGTTAAAATAATATACCGTTTAACGATATTAATCCTAATTACGTTTACGTGTAATAATTGATGGATATAATAAGCTTACAACTGAAACTATTTGCGCTTACCTACTACCCCATCAAAAAAAGAATGGTACTTTTTAAAATCTGCGTCCTGGTTATTTGTTGGGTAAACCGGTTTTGAAAGTCTTATCTCTTTCTTGCCATAATCAAAAGCTACTAATACTATGGGCACATTAACGGCTTTAGCTATAAAATAAAAGCCTGTCTTCCATTTCTCTACCTTTTTCCGGGTACCTTCTGGAGATAACGCTAGCCTAAATTTATCCCGATCTTTGAAAATTTGAGCTATAGCCTTGACCGTGTCATTTGTTTTAGACCGGTCTATAGGTGCCCCACCGGTCGATCTAAAAAACCAGCCCAAAGGAGAATCGAAAAGACTTTTCTTCCCTATATAATTTATTTCTTCTTTCCAGACCTTACGCACCAGCAGTCCCAAGAGAAAATCCCACCAACTGGTGTGCGGTACCACTATAATGACAAATTTGTCAAGTTCTGATGGAAAGCGTCCTACTATGTTCCATCCTAAAAGTTTATAATAAATGAATTTTGCCAATTGCTGCATTGAGCCGGTTTATAAACAAAGTAAGTTTTCTACACTTAGCTTGAACGTAATACGTTTTTAGAATTATATCTTTTTATAAATAGACTGTAGTTTATCCCGCGTAATTATGGCTTGCCAATTCTCTCCCAAAGCGTTTTCCCACAAAGGAACCATCCCCAATGCTACTGTAATCATGGTGTCCATATCTTCACTGGATAAATTAGCACATATTCCTTTCGGAAGTTCAATGGCATGCTTTTGTAACATATCTTTAAAAATTGATACGCCTTCAGGATAAAATTCCTCTAAATATTGAAATACCAAACAATTACCAATACCATGTTTTACACCTAATACGTAACCCAGTCCGTAACTCATGGCATGGGCTACTCCTACTTGTGAGTATGCAATACTCATTCCTCCATGCCAAGAGGCCATCATTAATTTTTCCCTACTTTCCAAGGGTGAATTTTCACCAAGAAAAACCTCTTTACATAGCTCCAAGGATTTTTCTCCATAACTTTTGCTGAAGGCATTTAAAAATGTACCGTTTAGCGATTCAATACAATGGATAAAACAATCCATTCCTGTGTAAAACCACTGATGTTTGGGTACACCTTGGGTTAGATTTGGATCTAGTATTACCTGGTCAAAAGTGGTATAATCAGAATTGATACCCAGTTTTTTGTCGGGACCCATTAAAACCGTTGTTCTTGAAACCTCTGCCCCTGTACCACTAATGGTAGGAATACCAACATGATAAACAGAAGGATTGCCTACAAGGTCCCAACCTTGATACTCCGATGCAGAACCTTTATTGGTCAACATTATGGCCACGGCCTTTGCGAGGTCCATAATTGTACCACCTCCTATACCTATTATACCTGATGGCAACTCATTAAAATCCGCTAAAATTATATTGACCAATGCATCTACCTGCTCCGTCTTTGGTTCCTCGTTGGCAGAAATCAGAATTATCCGATCACAAAATATGGTAGGAACCCTTTGTAAAAGTGCCGTACCTTCAAATACATCATCTACCAAAAAAATCATTGGTGCTTCTGAATGCCTCCGCTTTGGCATTAAAATATCTCCTAGTTGGTCAAAACTGCCCGTACCATAAACTACCCTTGGTACCATTGGGAAATTCCTATATTGTTCCGAAGCTCTTGTAGGTATGTTCTTCAATTCTATTTCTCTTTTCTCCTCCATTATTTTACATATTCAAGAATATCGGTCAATGTAGAAATGGTTATATATCCATTATTTCCCACTGGTTCTAACACTTCCTCATGTTGCCAGGTGGTATGAAAGGGCACATGTACGGCCCTAGCACCAATATTTACCAATGGCAATACATCTGATTTTAATGAATTGCCTATCATCAAAAATTCATTGGGCGAAATTTGTAGATGATCCAGCAAATCACTGTAATTCTTTTCTTTTTTATCGCTAAGAACCTCTACATGATGAAAATATTGTGATAATCCTGAACGTTCAATTTTCCTTTCTTGATCCAATAAATCTCCTTTGGTCAAAACTATTAACCTATACTTGTCCTTTAATTGCTCCAAAACTTCTATAACACCGTTTATTAAATCCACTGGCCGGGATATCATATCCTTACCAAGGTTCAAGCATTCCAAAATTGTCTTTTGGGAGACTTGATTATTGGAAAGCTCCAAGGCACACTCTATCATTGAAAGCACAAAACCCTTTATACCATAGCCGTACAAATCTAAATTTCGTATTTCCGTACGGAATAGTTCTTGGTCTATTTTATTTTTGGTCTCATATTTTTCTAAAAGCGATGTGAATTTTTCTTCCGCATCCCTAAAGTAGGTTTCGTTGACCCATAAAGTATCATCGGCATCAAAGCCAATTACGCGTACTCCCTCAAAATCTATTTCCATGCTGCTTGCGCTTTCTTTAAGTCTTCTGGTGTATCTATTTCTATGCCTTGAACATTAGTCTCCACCATTTTTATTTTTTTTCCATACTCCAAATACCTGATGGCCTCTATCTTTTCCGTAGCCTCTAAAGGTAACATGGGCAAACGTTGAAAATCCATTAACGCACTTTTTCTAAATGCATAGATTCCTTTATGCTTATAATATACGGTGTGTTCATTTTTAGCCCTTGGATAAGGAATGGGCGACCTGGAGAAGTACAATGCAAAATTTCTGTTGTCCACGATAACCTTTACCGTATTAGGGTTGTTGATTTCCTCATCATCGGTTATTCTTACCATCAATGACGCTAGATCTATTTCTTTATGGATGTCCGCCTCAAAAACTTTCATTACGCCCTCTAGACTTTCACGATCCGTAAATGGTTCATCACCTTGAACGTTAACTATTATATCCACATCCATTTGCATAACCGCTTCGGCTATACGGTCACTACCACAATCATGCTCTTTCTTGCTCATTATTGCGAGCCCGCCTTCCTTAACAATTGTATCATAGATGACATCACTATCCGTAACCACGTACACATCATCAAACAACTTTGTCTTTACTGCAGCCTCATATGTTCTAAGGATAACCGGCTTACCGGCCAAATCCTGCATTAATTTTGCCGGAAACCTCGATGCCGCATACCGGGCAGGAATCATTGCTATTTTCTTCAAATCTTACAATTTTATGATTTTGTCCTTGGTCTTAAACTTCTATAAATCCTAAATATGATAAACAAGATTATGATGACCAAAACTGCAGCCAAAATAGGTGCAAATATAGATGCTGCGGAAACGACAACGGCCGTGCCCGTCTCCACAGTTGATAAAACCGGATTTGCAATACCACCCGTGGTGACGGATGAAGCCAATCTGCCCGTTGCTCCCGCAGATTTAATGGCTGTTGCCGTACCACCCCCGGCAATAATAGCTAGGGACCACGTAATTACCGGGTCCAAATCCGCAACGGTCGACACCATAACGGCAGTACCGGCTATTGCTGCCAGAGGTACTGCTATACTGTCCAACAAATTATCGAACCACGGTATGAAATAGGCAAAAATCTCTAACAATGTAGCACAACCCAAGGTCATTACGGCCACTAAACTTCCTATCCACTCCCAATTATCGTTCAGTTCCCAAACCCCAAAAAACGAAGCCAAGCTTAATGCGAACAAAGGTAAGAACACTCTAAAACCGACCGATGCCGCTAGGCCCACTCCTAAAAATATGCTTAAAACCGTTTCTGATGTCATAGCCCTTGTTTAATTAATTGGTCAATTTAAAATACCATATTGACTAAAATAATCTTTTATTAATCAACAAAAAAATCATCCTTAAAGCCAATTAGATATAATGTATGCTTTGCCCTTGTTACTGCGGTATATAGCCATCTTAAATATTCTTTATCCATACCGTTTGGCAAATAAGGCTGCTCTACAAAAACTGTGTTCCATTGCCCTCCTTGAGATTTGTGGCATGTAATTGCGTAGGAAAATTTTACTTGTAATCCATTAAAGTATTTATTGTTCTTTACGCCCAAGAACTTTTTATACTTAGAAGATTCGTGCGCATAATCTTTCATAACTTCTTGATATAATCTATTACCGTCTTCGTAGCTTAACGAAGGGGATTCTGCCATAATAGTATCTAAAAGCAATACGGTCTCAAAAGGCGGCATGTTGGGGTAATCTACCATTTGCACCTTAACTTCGGCAAACTTAAAGGTATAAATCTCCTTAATGGCATAAATTTCCAGTACTTCAATAATATCACCATTGGCAATAAAACCTGCTTCTGAATTTGGCTTTAACCAATAATAATTATTTTTTACCACCATCATAAAATCCCCTACGGCAATGTCATTTTCCAGAAACAAAATACGTTCACGTATATTCTGGTTATACAAATTTGCACGCTTATTGGACCGTACAATAAATGTGGTCTCTTCCTTTCCGTTTTCAGAATAGGAACTATCTATGGCCTCTTGAATTTCATTGCCATCTATTAACCTTACTATATCCGTAAAAGGTTGTACATCAAATTTAAATTCATCAAAATAGTCTCCTTGTAATTGTTCCCTTAATAAGGTTGCATTTGCCAAGATACCAGAATCCCCGGCTTGCCGTACTACCTCATTCAATTCCAATCTAACCACCTCTTTGTTATAGGCCATAGAAATTTTGTCGGCATCCAATGCGGGACTCAAAACTAAATGTACCGGCGGTAATTGAGCCGTATCTCCTATAAGTAACAATTTACATTTATGACCGGAATACACGAACATCATAAGGTCATCTAGCAAAGAACCGTTTTCAAAAAGTTTGGAATCAGCCGCAACGTCAGGTATCATAGATGCCTCATCAACAATAAATATAGTATCCCTATGTTTATTTGGGGCCAATACAAATTGAACTCCGCCCCCACCTTGCTTTTTGGGAAAGTATATTTTTCTATGGATGGTATACGACTGTGTCTTTGAATAATTGGACATTACTTTTGCGGCCCTACCCGTGGGGGCCATAAGCACTGCTTTCTTCTGAACTTTCCATAAACTGTTCACCAAAGTGCCTATTAAAGTGGTTTTTCCTGTACCGGCATAACCTTTAAGTAAAAAAACTTCGTTTTTTTCATTTGATAGCGTAAATGCAGCCAATTTTTGTAAAGCCACTGATTGTGTGGCAGTTGGTGTATGCGGAAATTTGGATTCCAGTATACTATAGAAAGATGCGGGAGTTATAGGTTTCATGAGCCATCAAAGATAAAGATGATTTTTAGGCCAAAAACTTTTACCATTAAAAAAAAATTGTAGATTTGTGAAGACCACTAAATTAAATTAACATATACGAAATGAAGACCATAATACAGATTGTACTTTGGGTTGGGTGTATCGCTTTAGGATACCTAATTTATAACTCCATTACTGGACCAATTAAGTTTAAGGAGGTAAAACAAGAACGTTTTTCCCAAGTAGTAGCTAAGCTAAAAGATATTAGAAATTCCCAAGAAGCTTATAAAACAGTAAATGGTAAATATGCAAATGACTTTAATAGTCTTATACGTTTTATCGATACTGGTAAATATGTTATTACCCAACAAAGAGATTCTTCATTTATGGAATTTGACAAAACGTATCAAATTGACATGCTTAAGGAAGTAAAGATCATTGATACCCTAGGTTTTGTTTCCGTAAAGGATTCCCTTTTCAAAAAGGACACCCGTTATAAGAATTTAATGGAGGTACCTACCGCGCCAAACGGAGAAAAATTTGAAATGAAAGCCGGTTACGTTGAAAAGAGTGGATACAAAGCCCCTGTTTTTGAAGTAAAAGTTGATAAGGATGTGGTATTATATGACCAGCCTAAAGATTTATTAGCTCGTGAGAAAGCTGCAATTAGTGTAGAAGAGGTTAACGGACCATCTATTAAAGTAGGTTCTCTTGATGAAGTGAGCACTACCGGTAACTGGCCTGCTATTTATGACAAGAAAAACAATCAATAACCGTACAGATATTGCGGATAACCATTTTAAAAAATTGTCCATTCAGGTTAGCTTGAATGGACTTTCTTTTTGTGTGGCAGATACTGTTACACAACATTTGTTAATTTCCGACTCCATTGAATTTACCGAGGAGCTCAACCCTATTACCTTAAAGGAAGAGTTGGCTCAACTCCTTAAAAAAAATGCCATTGAACATATGACGTTCAATGAAGTGGTAACAGTGCACAGAAATACGCTTTTTGGCTTGGTACCAAAGTCTTTGTTCAACGAAGACAACCTCATGGAATATTTGAAATTCAACACCAAGGTGCTGGCCAACGATGTTCTAGCTTATGATGAAGTAGAAAACCAAGACCTAAATATTGTGTACGTTCCGTACATGAACATCAATAATTATATCTATGACCTATTTGGGGAATTTACCTATATGCACAACAGTACGGTACTTATACAATCCCTACTAAACAATCAAAACCAAGATCAAGATACAGTCTGCTATGTTCATGTCAAAGATGTTCAAATGGATATAACTGTTCTTAATCAACGTAAATTAATTTTGTACAATAGTTTTATTTTTTCCACAAAAGAGGATTTTATCTATTATCTTCTATTTGTACTTGAGCAATTGAACCTAGACCCTGCAACAGCCAATGTAAAGATGTTTGGGTCCATAGAGAAAGACGACCCCATATATCAACTATGTTATTCTTATATTGAGCACTTAAGTATATTTACGCCTTCTATACCCCAATCTATTAAAATGGAAAAGACCTTTACTTCTCAAATGGACTTTACCCTTATCAACACATTATAATGCGCATTATATCAGGAAAACATAAAGGGCGAAACTTAATTGCTCCAAAAAAATTACCGGTACGACCAACAAAGGACATGGCCAAAGAAAGCCTGTTCAATATATTGAACAATACTTATTATTTTCCAGATTTAAAGGTATTGGACCTCTTTGCGGGAACGGGTAATATTAGTTATGAATTTTCATCTAGGGGAGTTGAGGATATCCTTGCCATTGATGCCCATGCAGGATGCATTGATTTTATAGATAAAACCGTTGAGAAGCTAGATATGGAAATACGCACCTTTAAGAGTGATGTTTTTACTTTTCTTCAACGTAATACAGAACAGTTCGATATTATTTTTGCAGACCCCTTCTATGACATGGACCTTTCAGATTTTGAAAAAATTCCTGATCTGGTTTTTGAGAATAATCTATTAAAAGAAGATGGTGTACTCATTATAGAACATTCTAGCAGAACAAGTTTAGCTGAATTTACACACTACACAAACTCCAGAAAATACGGAGGAAGTGTATTTAGCTTTTTTGAAAAATAAATTTCAAATAAGTTCATCCACAAAAGCGGTTAATGAATCATCGCTATAACACACTTGTATTTTTTTTTGTAGAAAACCAATAGCTACCACTAAAAAGTGAAAACCACTTACATGGAACTAAAACCTTTTGGAGAAACAATTTCTACCGCTGTAATTTTATAAAATATATTATTTACAAAAGACATTGAAACCCAAATTTTAAAGAGGGCATTCTTTAGAAAAAAACAGCCTTTATAGTTAATCCCAGATAACGAACATTAAGACAAAAGGTGAAAATATATTCTCTATTTTTGCATGCTTTTACCTCTCATTTTTTGTAAATTACTTGGTTATATGAGAGTAAAAAACATCATCTTTTTTTTAGCATTGACCATAGCAACCGTTAGTTGTAAAAAAGAGAATATAGCTAATGAAACTACCCCAACATTTGAATTACTATCCAATTCAAAAACAAATATTCATTTTACAAATAAGGTTACCCAAACCAATAATTTCAACTTTTTAAATTACCTGGATATTTTTAATGGAGGTGGTGTTGCATTGGGCGATTTTAACAATGACCATCTTTTAGATATCTATTTTACCGCAAATGAAGGCAAAAATGCCCTATACATAAACGAAGGTAATTTTAAATTTAGGGAAATTGCTGCATTGGCCGGTGTTCTGGACCAAGAAGGGTGGTCTACAGGAGTAAATGTTATCGATATAAATAATGATGGTTTTTTAGATATCTATATCTGTAAATCTGCTTCGCTCAACAATCCCGATCTCCGAAAAAATAAATTATACATCAACCAAGGTGATGAAACGTTTATTGATGAAGCGGAAAAATGGGGACTTGCACATACAGGATTCTCCATTCAATCCTATTTCATAGACTATGATAAAGATGGGGACTTAGATTTATACTTGGTAAACCATCGTTCTGACTTTAACAATGTTAGAAAGGTAGATTTCAAAGATTCCGTTGATTATGTTGAAGAATTCTCTGACCAATTATTTAGAAATGATAATGGCACTTTTACCAATGTCACCAAATTAGCCGGTCTGCAAAATAAAACATGGGGACTTAGTGCCGCTATTGGTGATTTTAATGAAGATGGATGGCCAGATATTTATGTAGCCAATGATTTTATACAACCAGATCATCTTTACATCAACAATAAGAACGGGACTTTCACCGATAAGGTGTTAGAACTATTTGACCATATTTCCTACAATAGCATGGGGTCTGATTATGCAGATTTGAACAATGACCTTTTACCTGATCTAATTGTTTTAGATATGTTGGCCGAAGATCATTTGAGAAGTAAAGAGAACATGGCCACGATGGATACTCGCGGATTTGAGTACATGGTAGACAACGGGTATCACTACCCGTACATGTCCAACGTTTTACAACTAAACCAGGGGAAAGGCAATTATAGCGAAGTAGCCCAACTAATGAACATTTCTAAAACCGATTGGAGCTGGGCTCCTTTAATTGCCGATTTTGACAATGACGGACTAAAAGATATTTTCGTTAGTAACGGTATTGAAAAAGATTTAGGCAATCAAGATTTTAGAAAGAATCTTAGAAGCACCATACAGAACAACCCCCAAATGAACATCCAAGAACTGGAACAATTAATGCCAGGAGAAAAATTGAGTAACTATATGTTCCACAACAAAGGAGATTTAGAGTTTATCAACACCGGTAAAGAATGGGGTTTAGATATGCCTATGAATTCCAATAGTGCAGCTTATGGTGATTTGGATAACGATGGTGATCTTGATTTGGTCCTAAATAATTCTTCTGATAAAGCAGCGGTTTATAAAAACAATACAAATAAAAATTATCTGAAATTAAGATTAAAAGGTCCGTCAATAAATATAGACGCCATTGGCACACAAGTAAAAATAACCACTGCCAACGGAAATCAATTAAAAGAAAACTATTTTACAAAAGGGTATCAATCCGCAACAAAAGATGCCATACATTTTGGACTTGACACTATCAATAAGGTTGATAAAATAGAAATAATTTGGCCAGACAGCACCCTTTCCAAATTAGAAAATATCTCAATAAATGAGACGGTAGAAATATCCCACAATAGTGCACGTCCAAAATCATTTGAAAAAGTAAAAGCGAAATACGCTACTTACAAAACCATGTCTCCCAAAACCATTGGTATTGACTTTATTCATAAAGAAACAATTTACGATGATTTTAAACATCAAGTTCTTCTCCCCCATAAATTTTCGCAATTAGGACCGGATTTGGCCATAGCAGACGTCAATAATGACGGCATGGATGATATCCTATTTAGTGGAGCAAAAAACCAAGCTAACAGCTTATACCTACAACGCGGCAACGAAACTTTTGAACACACAGTTATTCAAGATTTTAACGTAGATAGTGGCACAGAAACCATTGGCTTACATTTTTTTGATTTTGATAATGATGGAGATTTAGATATTTATGCCGCTAACGGAAGTTATGAAGATCAGGAGAACAGTAATCTATTACAAGATGCCATCTATGAAAATGATGGTTCCGGTAATTTTAAGAAAGTTGACATTTTACCAAATATGCCCAATGTCACTAAAAAAGTGATTTCCATAGATTATGATTTAGATGGTGATTTAGATTTGTTCGTTGGCGGCAGGTTAATACCTAGAAAATATCCCTTACCCCCTACTTCATATATCTTACAAAACAACAATGGAAAATTTACAGATGTTACCAAGTCTGTAGCGCCAGAATTTGAAAATATTGGACTGGTGACAGATATGCATAGAACCGATTTTGATAATGATGGAGATACAGATTTAATCGTTGTTGGGGAATGGATGCCAATAACACTATTAGAAAACAAGAACGGCGTATTTAAAACATTGAACATAGAAGCTCTTTCCAGCAATAAAGGTTGGTGGCAATCTATTGATGTTTTAGATATAGATAATGATGGTGATGATGATTATCTTATTGGTAATCTAGGCAAGAACAACAAATTTCATCCGTCTATATCCAAACCTTTACATGTGTATGCAAATTACCTGGATGACAATACCACTTTTGATATGGTTTTGAGTAAAGAATATAAAGGTAAACTAGTGCCTACAAGAGGTAAGGAATGTTCAACACAACAAACGCCTTTTATAGATACTAAAATTCAGTCCTATGAAGAATTTGCAAATTCTACCTTAGTAGACATATACGGTTCCGATAAAATTGAAGCAAGTTACCATTCTATTACCACCAACTTAGCAACTAGTATACTTATCAATGAAGGTACAAATGGATATCAACTTAAAAGCTTACCTAATTCCGTACAATTTGGACCAACCACAGATTTTAGCCTAATGGATATAAATAATGACGGTCGTCTAGATATTTTGGGTATTGGTGCAATCTATGAGGCTGAAGTGGAAACCATAAGGTACGACGGTAATTCTGGATATATACTTACCAACAATAAAGGAACGTTTAAAAACAATGCCGAGTATTTAAATCTTAAATCCAATTCCAGAAAGTTGCAACAAATTACCATTGGAAAAAATAAATACCTAATTGTAGTGAACAATAATAGTGAGCCCACTCTTATTAAATTATAGACAGTTATTAATTAGAATAATCTACTTCGTAAAGATTTAGTAGTGACATATCTTCTTGAAATAATGTGGTATTACTCTGCTTAAAAGCTATGAAATCATTTTTTACATTATCCGTACTTTCAGCATTTGGGATAAAAAGATTTGCTTGACTATTATCCCAAGGCGCATTGAACCATGATAAAACCCAAGCAATATTAATATCACTACCCCCTTCCTCTATTACCGCAAGAATTGTATCCGTATAAAAATTGGGGTTATCGTAAACATAGTTTTGTTGCCCCGTTTCTGTAAAGGCCGCTATTTTGTGATGTTCGTTGGCAAATAAGGTCAAATCTATTAAAACTTGTTTAAGAACGGCTTTGTCCGGATTATAGTAATCTATACCTACAATATCTACATAAGCATCTCCAGGGTAGTATTCATCATTAAATGGAAAATTTGGAGACCAAGCAAAAAGTACATGATTTGACCTTTCATTTATATAATCTACAGTCATTCTATATAATTCAACATATAATTGCGGGCTGTGATTTTTAGTTCTTGTTCCCCACCAAAACCATCCTCCGTTCATTTCATGCAATGGTCTAAACACTACGGTAAACCCAAGCTGATTATTTAAAATATCAATCACCCTATCCATTTCATCAAAATACCATTCTCTAGCTCCATTTAAATTATAAACAATGTCATACATTAAACTTTTGTCTGTAGTTGACGTAATTTCATCATAATAAATTTGACCATCGGTTCTACTGGTCTGATGAAAATCTAACGTTACAATTGAACCATTTTCGTACGCTCTCCTTGCCTCGTTAATATGTAATTCTCGTTCATCTGCGCCCTTATACAACATGTAATGTGGATCAATTCCAAATACTCCGGGATGATCACCAGTAACATCTTTACAATCTGAAGTATTTAGATCATAACTTATTTCTCCTAACTTAAAAGAAAGTGGATGCTCTTGGCCAAATGCAAATCTTGAACCCTTGGCCAATCTTGCCAAATTGGTCAATACATTTTTGGTCTGCTGTGTAGCATTTGTATTTATTGGTGCATAAGTACCCAACTCGCGTATTTCAATTCTTATATTATCTGTATGTGTTGCTCCTTTAGTATCAGTTACGGTCAACATAATTTCATGAACACCTAGCCCTAAAGAGACTTGTACCACCTCAGATTCAAAATTACTACCGTCTGCCAATGCCCAATTATATAGTAGAGATTGATTTTCTGGATCTGTAGATGCTGAAGCATTTAAAGTTACCTCAATTTCTCCAGTATTGGCATCCGCATAAAGGATTTCATCTGCACCAGCATTTGCAATGGGATTCTTATTGGTATAAGGCAATATGGTAACCGTAAAATCTGCTTTACTTTTATCTTCGGCAACTATGGTATAACCTACAGTTTCGCTAAAATCATTAGTGGTTACTCCAGATTTCTGTATTAAACCGTTCAGTTCTACGGTAGCTCCTTTAGATACCTCATAAACTGCTGTTAGTTCGTTAAGGTTGGCCTCAACATCTAAAGTAGCCGTTAACGTACCTTTACTTATTCCTGTAAAAACAACATTAGGCAGTTCTTTAATTGAAAATGAATATAAGGTTTTATTACTACTTAAAAATTCGTTATCATCACTTTCCTTGGAACAAGAACAAACCAAAATCATTAAAAAGAAAAGTCTTAAAAATTTCATTTGGTTTATAATTATCTTTCCAATACAATTAATATGCCTTGTTTTTCCTTTTAATTTCTTCCCTAACCATTTTACCGGATGTAGTAAGATCATCCGCAGACCAGCCACCGTTGGCACTTGCACCAACTTTTAAAGCTGCAGACAATTCCTCTTTATCTGCAATGGACCAATTTAAATGCGAGATTTTATGCTCATCCAGAAAACTCCACCACGCTTCTGCCTCTACCTGGTCAATAGATTCATCTCCTGATGCTTGAGTAACACCATATTCCGTTACGAACAATGGAACATTATTATTTAATGCCAGAAGAGCCTTATCCCGTAATTCCTGTTTATGGGTTGCGGCATAATAATGTAAGGTATACATGACATTATCATCATCAATTTTACTGACAATAACATCGTCCACATCTTGCGACCAATTTGCCGTTCCACATATAATTAAATTATCTGGATCATATTTTCTAATTTCCGCAATTACGGCTTCATGGTAAGGTTTTAAAACATCTCTCCATGAAACATTTAGGGGCTCATTATAAGGTTCATAAATAATGTTAGGATAGTCTCCATATTTCTCCGCAATTTCTCCAAAGAACTTTACAGCTTCTTCCAAGTGGTTTTCCGCTGCATGATCATGCCAATCTATAATTACGTATAGACCATGCTCTATTGCCGCTTCAATAACAATTTCTACCTTTTGTCTTTCCGTTGTGGGGTTTTCAAGATACCCTTCATGTTCTACGGCCATTGCAGCTCTAACTACAGAGCATTGCCAATCATCTTTTAACCATTTTACGGTTTCTTTCGTGTAATATTTACCGATCCACTGGCTCCAAAAAAATGACATTCCCCGCAATTGCACCTCATTACCGTTATCATCTACCACCTTAGTACCACTTACGGATAAGTTGCCATGTTCTTCAACGACAGAAGAAAATGACGTGGTATCTTCCGGTTCTTCCTCCGCTTCATTTTCCTCCTCGACCTCAGTAACGGGATTCATTTCTTCTTTTTGAACAGGGTCATTGGCATTTTCATTCCCAGATGAAGAACATGCATTACTTAAACAAAGCATTAAAAAAGCAAATATGCTATAATTACAATAGACTTTTTTCATAGAAATGTATATTAAAACCTCTGTTAATTGTTTAAACAGAGGTTTTTTTGAAATTAAACTAACTAAACTTTTATTTTTCTTCGAACCTTACATTATCTATAGCAAAATTCAATAACAAATCTGCATTTTGAAATGCCATACCAAATTCACTATCTACCAAACTAAAGTCTGGTACACCTAAGACCGATAGGGGAATCTCCATGGTTTCCCAGCCATCTGTACTAAACGCTTCACCCGTATCATTCCAGGGCGCCCAAGCATAGAAAGCATCTACACCATCTGCATCATTGAACCTTATGGTAAATTCACCTGCACTAATTGGTTCCATGATATTTATATCAAATTTTAGCACATAATCATCTATATTACTACCCACAATTTCAGCACCATTTAAGGTAGACCCATTTCTCCAGAACATATCTACCCAGCCAGTACCCCCAGTTGACATATTTATTCTACCGTATGAGGAACCATCCAAGGTTAACGAAGCATCATTTTCTGCAACTACATTGCCCCACCATGGTCCTTTTTCATCCCAGTCAAAAAATACCAAATTGGTATCATCTACTTCATCTGGACCTCCACATTCATAACCTGGAACATCAAACCTGACATTGTCTATAGCAAAGTTCAACAATACGTCTGCATCTTGAAAGGACATACCAAATTCACTATCTACCAAACTAAAATCCGGTACGCCCAAGGCTGATAATGGAATTTCAATAGTTTGCCATCCATCCGTAGTAAATGCTTCACCTGTATCTTTCCATGGTGCCCATGTGTAAAAAGCATCTACTCCATCCGCATCATTAAACCTTATATTTATTTGTCCATCAGCTATAGGCTCAAGTATATTTATATCAAACTTAAGTACATAATCATTTACATTGCTGCCAACAATTTCCGCACCATTTAGGGTAGAGCCATTTCTCCAAAATAGATCTAACCAGTCCGGCCCACCTGTCTGCATGTTAATTCTACCATAACTAGTACCGTCCAAAGATAATGCGGCTTCATTCTCTGCCACTACATTACCCCACCATGGTCCTTTTTCATCCCAATCAAAAAATACCAAATCTGTATTTTCAACAGGGTGTGTACCATTACATCCTTGAGAAACTTCTATACCTAAGGCCGATAATAATTCTGTAGGAATCAAGACCCTGTTAATTTCATGAATCATACCATTACTTGCCGCAATGTTCGCGTTAATTACTTGAGAAGGTATTGCGTCTGAAAAGGAGGGCATTAAGCGTATAGCATCTGTTACACTTACCCCTATCATATCCCCAAAAACAGTGGATACGGTATTACCGTCCATTAATTGAGATTCTACTAAAGTACCTGCATATAAATGATACTCCAGTAATTTTTTCAGCAATTCTATTTCTTCCGGTGTGTCAAAATCTGACAAGGAGTTAAAATTATCTATAGTTGCAAAAAGTCCGTCAAAGGCTTCGTCATTTGGCGCAAATACGGTAAAATTTTCCGTAGCCCAAGTTTCTGACATTCCCGTTAACTCAATAGCAGACCTTAAGGTTGTAAACCCTCTATCTTCAACTCTAGCAGGTATATCCAAAGTAGCCCCCAATACAGCTTGAAAAATAGCATCTGGCAACAAGACCTTGTCAACACCGTGAATAATACCATTAATGGATTGAATATTTAAAAGATTAATCTCCGCATTGGTATATGTTGCATCATCTATGGTAGCCCCAGCTACCGCAAAAGACTCACCTTGTGCAGATTCCAGACTCTTACCATCTACATCATCCGAGGTCATATTCATTCCTATAACCACATGATAAAGCAATACTTGCTCTAAAGTTTCCTTAGGTATATCCTGAAGTGTAGACCACCCAAATGCCGCATCTAATTGCGCTATCAACATTTCAAAAGCCACATTGTTAGGGGCAAAAACCGTAAAGGGACCATCACCCTCCAATACAACCGACAATTCTGCCTGTACTAATGCTTCCGAGAATGAATTATAGTCTGGATTGGCCAAAGCGTGATCAACAATTGTGGGCGGTAACAACAATTTATTCACCATATGAACCACCCCATTGGTAGCTCCTAAATCTGACTTACCCTTTACCAAGGAGGCCATACCGTTAAAAGTTAGGTCACCTGTTTTATCAATAAAAAAGCTTAGGTTATTACCTTCTGCATCTGTTGCCATAGAAGTACGGTAACCTGTTTGCAAAGTAGAGGTTACATCTGCCGTAGACGTGCTCCAAATATGATTTAACAGTACCCGTTCACGCTCCTCTTCTGTAAGTGAAGACAGGTCTACTTCATTGAAGGCTTCATTTATTGGAGCAAAAATAGTGTAGGTCGTTGTGTTAGATAAAGTAGCATCTAATTCATATTCCTCCAATGCCGCTTTTAAGCTAGAGGTTTCTGGTGAAGAATCAATTATTTCTGTAATGTTCTGATTTGCTGTTAGCGACTCTGCAAACACTTCATCATCTTCATCACATGAATTTAATGATAGAACTACTAAACTTGCCAGAAAGAACTTAGTAATCTTATTTTGTTGAATATATATCATAATGTGCGTTCTTTAGTTTATTATTCTTTTTATTCTATAAATCCAAATTGATCTATATAAAACAAGAATGGGGCATCACCTCCTGAGAATTCTTGAAAATCTATTCTACTTATTGTAGTAGGCGCGGTACCTGCTGGATAAAAATCTGAAATGGGAATACTAAAACTATTCCATTGACCCGGCGTTACATTTATTTCAACAATTGCCTCAAAGTCATTAAGACCACATGCTAATTTTACCGTATTTTCATTAGCTGGATATATTTGAAAGTTTATGGCACTATAGTCCGCAATTACCAAATCTTCTGAAGTATCCGTAGCGGTAAATGTTAAACCTGCCCAGTTATTACTTTCTCTTTTAATTGATGTAGACCCTAGGGCTATTTCGTTAGAAAGTTCTTGGGTACCATCCCAACCACCTATTTCCCAATCATTGATCACTTCATCCGTGAATATTGGATAATTAAACCCATATGACTTTGAACGTGCCACTGCTCCGTTTACATTTACATGAATGAATGCCTGCACAACACCATCTGGAACTTCTACTGTTAGCGCACCTTCCGTAACTTCTATAATGCGTGCCTCTTTTTCTTCAAGGTTTCCTGCCTCTTCTGTTCCAGACGTAAACAAAACCTCATCTACATCCGTAAAATCACCACCATTAATGGTCACCGTATTGGCCCCATCAACAACACCTTCGTCAAAACCTGTAATCGTTAAAAGGGAAAAATCTGTTTCCGCACTTCCGTAAAGTGTTTCTACCGTTAATTTATTTGCAACATTTAAATAAGGTGCTTCTTGCGGTACTTGCGAGATAATCAACGTCTCTGTTACGAGGGTAGGATTAAAACCCGAATCCATTCCATTGTATTTAATAGATTTTAAACTGGCCAAGTTTTCACCTTTAATATAGTATACACCTCCCAAAACTCCAGTTTGTACCGTATTGTCCAACAAGGCATCAGATACGCTCGTTATAATAGGAGGCTCCATATTTACTTCGGCCAAGTCTGACTGATTAAATTCATTATTACAACCAATAAGGACCATTAATGTGCCCACTAAGAGACTGTATGTATATTTTCTGTTTTGTATATATTTTTTCATTGCTTTATTTTTTAGTTGAAATATGGTACTGGTTCATCTAGTAAAGCCGGATTGTTCAAAGTTTCGTTCGTTGGGTAAGGAAACAGCAATTTATTTGCAGAGACTTGAACAAACCTATCTGTAATACCATCCACTTCTCCACGTTCCGTATCATTGAACCAACCACGTTGCCTGGTAGATAAATACTCTAAGGCATCATCTCTTCTAATAGCATCATACCAATGTTGCATTTCTAGTGCAAATTCTAATTTTCGTTCTTTAAAAACATCCTCAAAATCAGGATTGCTAATAGATGCCAAACCGGCACGATTTCTAATTTTGTTCAAGGAGGTCTCCGCTTCTGACATTGACCCTACGTTACCTCTTATAATTGCTTCTGCTTGCGTTAACAGTACATCTGCATAACGAAGTAAATAAATATTATTAGCGTAACTACTTCTATCTCCACCACCATTTGTTGCCGGTGTACCTACAACATATTTTTTTATGGCTACATTAGTTCCTTGAGCATTACAACCACTTGGGTCCGGTGCCGTATAACCACCATTTAAGTTTGGATAAAAAGAATTAGGTTCCATAATCGTTGCCTTATACCTCTGATCAACGACTTTGTCCTCATAGGTATCCTGCAAATCCAATGAGGGGCCTATAGCAGACCAACCGTCATCAAAACCTGTTATGCCACCTAAAGCGTATAAACTTTGAACGCCGTTACCCTCTGCATATTTACCACTACCTGTCCACTGTGTAGCCAAAATACTTTCTTGGTTATTATCATTTGCGGTTAAAAACAGATCATTATAACTACCCGCTATACCATCTTCTGCCGTGCCACCCAATAACTTGAACTCTCCAGATGCAATTACATCAGTAGATAAATTATAGGCTTCTGCATATTCTTCCAATGTTAGATGAACTTTGGCCAATAAGGCTTTTGCGCCGTTACTGGAAATTCTTCCTGGCTCAGTAGCTTTATTATGTGATATATTGGCAATAGCGTAGTTTAAATCATTCTTTATAAATGTATAAATGTCAGCAACTACATGTCTTTCAATATAGTTCTGGTCTACCAATTCTAAATTATTCTCAATAATTGGAACTGAACCAAAAATCCTGACCAGATAAAAATAAGCTACGGCCCTCATTGCTCTGGCTTCGCCTACTGCACTATTAACAACCGAAATTGGTACATCCGCATTGGCATTCTCCGGTACCGTATTTATGATTGTATTTGCATGGGCTATTACTGCAAAAAGAGAATTCCATGCTTGGCCAAGTGTATTATGCTCACCTGTTATTGCAAAAAGGTCAAAATCTTGGTTTCTAGGATCCCAGGTTCTACCCGTACCAGCGGCCAAATCGCCAATACACCAAGAAACGTTAGAGATGAACTCATACCAAGGAACACTATAAAGTATATTGGTTGCCCCCTGTATCTGGGCGGTTGTTCTATAAAATTCAGAAGAACTTGGCGAATCTTCCGGTGGCCTCTCCAAAAACTCCTTACTACACGAATTGAGCAAGATAAGGGAGGTTAATATGAGCACTGCTACTATTGTTTTACTAAATATTGTTTTCATGATTATAGCTATTTTTTTATTAAAAATCGATATCGACTCCAAATGTGAATGTTCTTGGGATAGGGTACCTACCGTTGTCCATACCTGTTAATAATGGGTTTTGATTCAAGGCTCCTACCTCTGGATCATAACCGGAATAATTAGTAAACGTGTACAAGTTCTGTACAGATGTATAAATATTGACTTTACTTAACCCCATCTTTTCAAACACCTTAGCAGGAATTTGATATCCTAACCGTACGTTCTGAATTCTTAAATATGAACCATCTTCTACATATCTATCAGAAATTAAAATATTAGGAGTTGAATTACTTGTGTACCTAGGATGGGTAGCATTTGGGTTTTGAATGTTCCAGTAATCCGTAACCGATTCTAACTGATTACGATACACTAAATTACTTCCTGTAAGCGATCTATTTAAACCATTAAAAATCTCGTTTCCATATGACCCTTGTACAAACACTCCTAAATCAAAGCCCTTATAATTAAAAGTATTTTGCCAACCAAAGGTGAAATCTGGATGTGGACTACCTATTACCGTCCTATCCGAACCATCTACAACCCCATCTCCGTTTACATCCTTAAACTTTACGTCTCCCAGCCATGTTCTTCCTATTACACTGGCATCACCTACAGGCTGCCCAAATTGTATTGGAGCATTATTTAAATCATCTACCGTTCTGAACAATCCATCTGTTTCATAACCATAAAAAACACCTATTGGCTCGCCTACCTTTGTTTCTGTAAGTACTTGGTTAGTGTCATCCAAACTGGCTTGGCCATTGATTGTCAATCCATCTACCAACTGTAGTACCTCATTTCTATAATGCGAAAAAGTCAAGGTAGAGTTCCATGAGAAATTTCCTGTAGACAAGGTGTCAAAATTTAAGGTTACATCTATACCCTTATTTTCCATCTCACCTAAATTAACCCATGGTGGCGCTATAGAGCCTGGCCCTGTTCCACCTAGTACAAAATCAGTTAATCCTAATTGAAACAAGAAATCACTGTTTAATTTTCTATAAACCTCCACAGTTGTATTCAAATGATTATTAAAGAGAGAAAAGTCCAAACCAAGGTTTATTTGTTTAGAAGTTTCCCATTTAACATCTGGATTTGGAATATTTACCACAGAAAAGGCAGAACCTAGATCCGTAGCATTTGTCCTCAACAAGGCCAAGTAAGGATTATTACTTATTTCCTGATTACCCACTTCACCATAACCGCCGTATAACTTTATATTTTGTACAGCATCAAAGTTTTCCATGAAAGATTCATTGGACACCTGCCACGCACCTGAAACTGATGGAAAATAGCCCCACTTATTATCCTCTGTAAATCTAGACGAACCATCTGCACGAATAGACGCCGTTACACTATACCTACTATCAAAAGAGTAAATTAACCTTCCAAAATAAGATTCCAACGCATTACTACCCTTGTATTCATCTATTACATACGTATCTGCATCTGCATTATTTAATGTGGGTTGGTTATTATCCACAAAACCAGATCCCCTGGCCGTAACGCCATTGTAAGATGACTCTTGGGCTTCATGACCTGCCAAAATGGTAACATTATGTTTTCCGGCAAACTGGTTGGAATAGGTTAGTAAGTTTTTAATAATGTAATAATCATTATTCTGATTAACCTTCGTCAACGTAGGGTTATCAAAAGAAATGGCACCATATGCAAATGATTTTTGAAAAATGGTATTCTTGTTATACCCTATATTACCACCAAATTCATTCCTGAACTTAAGGTTATTAAAAAGTTCTATCTCTGCATATAAATTTCCTAAGAGCTGATCCTTTCTTAGATCATTATCATTGTTTTCCAAAACCGCTATGGCATTTGGCACCGCCAAAGCAATTTCGTTTGCCGTAACCGGGCCTGCATAAGAACCATCTGCATTGAAAACCGCTACACCAGGGTTACTCTTTAAAGCCAAGGCAATAACCCCGTTGGTGTTTCCATTATTAATTATGCTTTCATTAGTTCTACTTACCGTAAGATTTAGGCCTACTTTTATTTTATCCGTTATTTGAGAATCCAAATTTAGTCTTAGCGAAGTTCTATCAAAACCAGACCCTTTTACCGTTCCTTCCTGATTTGTATATCCCGTTGACAGGTAGTATTGGGTTTTATCGGTTCCACCACTGAACGAAACCTGATGATTCTGTAAAAAGGCTATATCAAAAATTTCTTTTTGCCAGTTAGTACCTTTTCCTAATAAGTCCGGTCTTAGATATTCTACCTGCTGGGGCAATTGAAATATTTCATTCATTTCATTCTGCAATGCCGCGTATCCTGGCAAATCTAATACCGGTTGAATATTTGTGGGCTGCTGTACAGCCGTATACCCGCTGTAATTGATTTTACCTCCGGATTTCTTCCCTTTCTTGGTAGTAATAATTACCACTCCATTAGACCCTCTAGAACCGTAGATCGCAGTAGCCGAAGCATCTTTTAAAACATCTACCGAAGCAATATCACTAGGGTTAAGACCTGCAAGATTACCTGAACTGTTTGCTGTAGCCCCCCTACTATCTCCAGAAACCGGAACACCATCTATAATATACAGTGGTTCTGATGACGCATTAATTGAACCCACACCACGAATTCTTACCGATACGGCGCCCCCGGGCCTACCACTATTATTTGTAACACTAACACCTGCAGCCCTACCTTGTATTAATTGGTCTACACTTACTTGTGGTACTTTTTCCAGTTGATCCATATTAACGGATGCTACCGATCCAGAAATCTGTTCTTTTAGTTGTGTACCATACCCTATAACAACAACTTCATCTAATTGACTTAAAGATTCCGTAAGCGTTATATCTATAGTAGTTCTACCGTTTACAACTACCTCTTCTGCGGTAAAACCAATATAACTAACAATTAAAGTATCATTACTATCTACATTGGTAATGGTATACTTACCATCAAAATCTGTTACCACACCATTTGTACTGCCCTTTTTAACTACTGTAGCACCAGGCAATGGCTCGCCATTAGTGTCACTTACCACCCCAGATACGGTTTGGGCATAGAGTGATTGTATTCCTAGAAATGCAAGCATAATGCATATTCTATTGAATTGTTTAAAAATCATAGAAGTTTAGTTTAAGTTGAATTATTTGTGTTTGATTTTTAGTTTACACCATTGAGTAAATGGTGTCCGCAAATGCGGTGTATAAAACTATTATAAGCGCTAATTACAAGCACAACACAAATGTTGCAATACTGCAATAAATGTTGCAATGACCCTTAAACCATATGATTTATGGCGTTTTATGAGGAGCTAAGGTTATTTTTTGGGTAAATGGCCAAACTCCTTCTTAAAGCATTTTGTAAAATAGGATGGGGAGGAAAAACCAACTTTTAAGGCAACCTCACTTACATTATAATTTTTATCCGAGTTAAAGATTTTCTTTGCTTCTTCCAACCTTACCTTTCTCAAAAACGAAGTTGCCGTTAATCCTGTTAATGCCTTTATCTTTCTGTAGAGTTGACTTCGACTTAGTAATAATTCTACCGCTAGTTGATCTACACCAAGTTCTGGGTCATCAATATTCTTATGAATATAACGCAACGCTTTATTCAGAAATTGATCATCTAATGTGGTAATATTGTCTTTAGGCCCTACTGTATAACCTTCACTAAATTTATTAAATAGAATTTCCCTACTGGTAAGTAATTGTGAAATGGTTGCCTTTAAAATATCCATATTAAAAGGTTTGTTCAAATAGCCATCTGCACCAGAATCAATTCCTTTTAGCTTATCTTCTATCATAGCCTTGGCGGATAACATTAACAAGGGTATATGACTTGTCTCTAAATTGCCTTTTATTGCCTCACAAAGCTCTAAACCATTCATTTCTGGCATTATAACATCTGTAATGATTAAATGAGGATGATGTTTCATGGCCAACGTTAATCCTTCTTTACCATTAGATGCTACTACAGTATCATATATTTCTGCCAGTTCTGTTTCTAAATACGCTTGCAATTCTACATTGTCCTCTACGATTAAAATTTTTATATCATTTTGGGAATCTTTCTGTTTGGTAGTTTTTAAAGAAGGATTTTCTTTTATATAATTTGTATCTACATCACTATTTACTACTAACGGTTTTTCGAGTAATTCTGTCTTTATCTTATTAGTATCTCCTATAGGTAGTGTTATTATAAATGCCGTACCTTTTTTTAATTCACTATCTATATCAATTTTACCTTTGTGCAGTTTTACGAAACTTTTCACCATTTCTAAACCTACCCCAGAACTACCGTAGTAAACCTTATTCATGCCACTAACTTGATAATATCTTTTAAAAATTCTTTTGTACTCTTTCTGGTCAATTCCCGGGCCGGTATCCCTTACCGTTATCTTAAAGGACTTTTTATGTTCATTGAGCTCTTCTTCATTGCTATTAATAGTAACCGTTATTTTACCTCCTTGGGGTGTAACCTTAAAGGCATTGGATAAAATATTAAACATAATTTTATCAATCATACTAATATCCACACAAGCCATTAATTGGTCAATTTCAGAAATAAATTGAAGGTCTATATTCCTATACACGGCTTCCTCATCAAAATAAGAAGTAACATCTCTAATTTTATCAATAACATTTATATAGGTCTTATTTATGACCAGTTTATTATATTCAAGTTTTCTGAAATCCATCAACTCATTTATCAGTCTTGATAATCTGTCAGAATTCTTTTTAAGCACCCTAAGCTTTCTTTGCTCTTTTGAAGGCAATTTATCCCCATACTGCGCTATTAACTCGTTAATAGGATTTATAATTAAAGTAAGCGGTGTTCTAAATTCATGCGAAATATTGGTAAAGAACTGTAACTTTCTTTCATGTAGCTCTTTCTCCTGCTTTCTTTTATCCTTTTTGAGCAAATCTGCCTGTTTCAGTTTAAATCTCTTTTGATAGAAATAAACTGTAGCACCTACCAAGGAAAATAGCAATAACCAATACACAAAATATGCTTGGTTCGTCTGCCACCATGGTGGTAGCACTTTTATTTGTAAAGTAAGTGGTTCCTTGTTCCAAACACCATCATTATTTGCTGATTTTACTTTAAAAACATATTCACCAGGTTCTAGATTGGTATAGGTAGCCGATCTATTTGTTCCTCCTTCATTCCAATCCTTATCAAAACCCTCTAAAATATAAGCGTACTCATTTTTCTTTGGTCTTGTATGACTTATACCTACATACTCAATGGTAAAAACAGATTGTTCATGTGTAAGCGTTATGGATTTTGTTTGCGAAATCACTTTATCTAAAGGCGAATCTTTATCATCTATTTGAACACTTTTATTAAATAGTTTAAAGTCTGTAAAAGTTAAAACTGGCGGTACGGTATTATTCTTTACATTATCAGAATCAAATATGTTAACGCCAGAATATCCTCCAAAATAGAGTAACCCTTGATCATCCATTTCAACAGCACCTCTTCTAAAATAATTGGATAACAAACCATCTTCTTCCTTGTAAAGGACCGATGTTTTATTAACTAAATCTATCTTGGTAACCCCTGTATTTCCTGTAATCCAAATGGTGTCATCATTTTGTTGAATAATTGCATTTATTGTATTTTCCTCTATACCATATAATTTGTTATAGGTAAGAAAGGCATCTGTATCTTGATCATATTGAAATAAACCTGCGCCATTTGTGCCTATTAAGATTTTACCGTCCGTAGTTTCCAACAATGAAACAATGTTATGGATACTTGGATGATCTTCAAGGTTTTCTATCATTTTAAACCTCATATTGGTCACCTCAAAATCATCTTCTGTATTATAATTTATCTTGAATAACCCACTACTTGTTCCTGCCCAAACATTATTTTTAGAATCTACCATAATGGACAATACATCATAATCATTAAGCCCGTGAATTTTAAAGGCCTCTGAGTCGCATTTTATAAATTTTCCACTAACCGTATTATAATAATGTAAACCATTTAGATAACTGGCAATCCAGATGTTACCTTTGGCATCTTCTGCAAACCCCCTTATTGTATTTGTAGATAAGCCCCCATTAGTGTTATCTTCCGTATAATTAATGAATTTATTTTTTCCTTGGGGCAACATGTAAATACCATTTGCCCAAGTACCTAGCCAAATGTTTTCCTTACTATCCACAAATATGGTTTCTATGTTCAGATTACGCTCTAAACCGGCATATTTGTCAAATTCATCTCCCTTTAAATAACTTATTTCCTTTGTTACCGGATCATATATATCCGCCCCTAGATTATGCCCTATCCATATCTTGCCATCTGTGTTTTTTCTGATGGATTTTATGAATGAAGATTTTAATGTATTGGGTCTTTGCCGTATACTTTTTAAGTGTTGAAATTTACTATAGTTTACATCATATAAATCTACACCTGTATTATAACCCCCAACCCAAATCCTATTTCTAGGATCTTTGTAAAGTGCCCAGATTGAATTAGGACTTAAATTTACCTCCTCATAATTGCTGTACACCAAATGTTTAACAAGTTCTCCTTTGGTATTTACAATGACCAGGCCGTCATTTTCCGTTCCTAATAAAATCTTATCATCTACATTTATTATTGCAAAAATTTTCTTGTTTGTATAATCTAATTGCTCTACCGTATACTTGGTATTTTTCAAGTCCACTTTAAACAGACCGTTGGCTGCTGTTCCAATCCATAGATTACCAGATTTATCTGTCAGTAGCGATTGAATATTTGGTGCACCAACTCGTAAAAATTGATCATTTAATTTCTCTGCCCTATGTAACGTGTTTTTGGCTTTATTCAAGTAAAACAAGCCAATGTTGGTCCCTATAAATATTCTATTATCGGCATCTGTTGTAAATGCATAGGGTAATATACGCTCCTCTTTGTTAGAAGCTCGTTCAATAACCTCTAATTCATAATCTTGTACATTTACTTTTAAAACACCCAATTCATAGGTACCCACATAAATGTCTCCAGATAGGTCCTGTACCATACAGGTGTAGGCAATATTTGGTACTGGTTTTTGTTCTATGGTAAAATCAATACGTTCAAAAATATCTAAGTTTTCATTGTATAGATTGAGCCCAGAATCTGTACCCACCCACAGTCTTTGCTCCCGATCAATAAATACAAAATGAACAATATTACTGTCTAAATTAGAAGGGCCTTCTATATTATGTCTATAGGCTTTATAATTGGTCCCATCAAAACTATAGACCCCAGAACCATAGGTTCCGATCCAAATTAAACCAGATTTAGATTGTGTAATACCCTTAATAGGCAATTTTGTGGTAATACCATCAATGCCAATAAAACTTATATGGTCAAAATCTATCTGTGAAAAACTAAGCTGAGAAAAAAATAGGAGAAATATGACGTAAAAATTGCGGAATATTTTCAGCATTAATTTAAATGTAGTTTAATAAGTTTTAAGTAAATTAAAAAGGAGCTATTAGAAGTTGTTCCTAATTTTAAAATATCACTTTTCTAATATAAACAATTAGACATAGAATTAAATTTTGCGTATCATAAAAATTTAGATTTTTAACATAGCACAAATCTTCTACTTACATAGGAAAATAAAAAAAGCAGGCCATAAGCCGGATTCTGTATTCTAAAACTTTAGAATTCCTTATCATTTATCTAGACCTAAGGTTGCCCCAAGGTTCTAACCGCCTACCCTTCAACTTGGGCGTGCAGCCCTTAAACATTGATTTACATGACGTTTCACCGTATAGAGTTTACCTGGTTTCACTACAGCCTAACTGTACTTGCTTTCTGTTGCACTTGTCCTCACTTTTCAGTGGACGGGCGTTACCCGCTATACTGCACTATGGTGTCCGGACTTTCCTCGTTCTATCCTAAATTAATAGCGATAAACCGCGATAAGGTGGCCTGCGTTGCGCAAATGTACTGCAATTGTTGATAACTAAAGATGATCTCCTATCTTAATTCACAATAGAATTACCCACTATAAATTATATTTGTAACAGCTTAAATCATCGTATACCTTTGGAACCATTTATTGTATCTGCACGTAAATACAGACCACAAACCTTTAAGGATGTTGTAGGGCAACAAGCTATTACCAATACATTACAAAATGCCATAGACCAGAACCATTTAGCACAAGCTTTACTATTCTGCGGCCCAAGGGGTGTTGGTAAAACCACATGTGCCCGTATTTTGGCAAAGCAAATAAATTCTGATGGTACAGAAAGAGAAGATGAAGATTTTGCCTTTAATATATTTGAGTTGGATGCGGCTTCCAATAACTCTGTAGACGATATAAGAAATCTTATAGACCAAGTACGCATACCTCCGCAAATTGGAAAGTACAAGGTGTATATCATAGATGAGGTACATATGTTATCTCAATCTGCGTTCAATGCATTTTTAAAAACTTTGGAAGAACCGCCAAAGCATGCTATTTTCATTTTAGCTACGACAGAGAAACACAAGATCATACCCACCATACTTTCAAGATGTCAGATATTTGACTTTAAAAGAATTACGGTTAAAGACGCCGCTGAATACCTAAAGTACATTGCTGAAAGCCAAGGTGTAAATGCAGAAGAAGATGCTTTGCATATCATTGCCCAAAAAGCAGATGGAGCTATGCGCGATGCTCTTTCAATTTTTGACAGGGTCGTTAGTTTTTCAGGTAGTCAACTTACACGAAAATCAGTAACGGAAAACCTAAACGTATTAGATTACGATACTTATTTTGAAGCTACCGATTTAATTTTGGAACACGACATACCCAACCTTCTGTTGCTGTTCAACAGAACATTGGCGTTGGGCTTTGACGGGCATCATTTCATAACCGGTTTAGCATCACACTTTAGAGATTTAATGGTATGCCAGCACCCTGATACCATTACCCTTTTAGAGGTTGGGGAAGCTGCACAACAGTTATATAGGGAACAGAGCAAAAAGACCGCCCCTGCGTTTTTATTACAGGCCTTGACCATTGCAAACGACTGCGATTTAAAATATAAGACCAGTAAAAACCAGCGCCTTTTAGTGGAACTTACCCTAATGAAACTTGCCTCTATCAATTTTGATGGAGAAAAAAAAAATCCTGAATCCGTAGCACTTCATAATACTACTATAGATTTTATTGCACCATCTACATTTTACCAACAAACCTTTAAACCAAAAAAGGATATTGGTACGGATAGTTATACCCAAAAGCCCACAGGAACCTCTAAAAATAAGGTTTCCCAATCTTTACCCCCTAACACAGAATCAACACAAGAGATACATACAACCCAAAAAACTATTGATGAGCCTACATCGCCCAAAGCGCAGTATGTAAAAGAAAAACCTGTAGAGCGTCCGGTAGAAAATGTAAAAGAACCTATACCATCTACCAGTACGGAAAGTGCTACAGCAAAAAATCCTATTTCACAAAACACCGCTGACCCTATAGATAGTACTCCTAAGAAAATTAATATCAATGTTCCTAAAAAGCGGGTTTCCGGTTTATCTATTTCTAGCTTAAACGCAAAGAAAATTCATGAGCAGAACAAGGTTGAAGTAGTTATAGATGAAAATAATCTTCCCAAAAATATCTTTACTGAAGAAGAATTACGCCAACATTGGGCAGACTTTATAGAAATCATTGATCGTAAGGGACAGAAAATACTGGCGTCTAACCTTCATACGGATGTTCCTAAGCTTAAGGAAAACTTTGTTATTTATATTGAGCTTCCCAACGGAACTATGAAAAAGGAAATTGAACGTGAACAGTTTGAGCTCATGGAATATTTACGCGCTAAACTGAACAATCACTTTATTACATTAGACATTGGAGTAAACGAGGCATCCGCTAAAAAATTTGCCTTTACACCCGAAGAAAAATATCAAAAACTACGCGAGAAAAATCCGGTAATAGACCTTTTAAGACAAGAGTTTGATCTTGATTTATAATTTACTTTTGGTCCTAAATCCAAAAATTAAAAAAACTACACCAATTATTAATAACCCAAAAGCCTCCCTCCCCAATTCAACGGTTTTTATATCCCCATCATTTAAATCAAATCCTTGAAAATCTGTGGGATACAGGTACAAAAATCCTACAAGACAAATAAATCCCAATCCCAAAAGTACTTTATACCCCATTCTACGCATGGTGAATAATAAAGAAACCACAGCCGCTATCAAGTAAATAATTACCCACAATATTGCATCTGGATCATTATATTGTAATACGGCACCAACAGTGAACAGTACAGCAAATAGATACCCTAAAATCTTAAATAATATATTCATTTTATCTTAGCTTAAAAGGTGATCTTCAATAAGATCACGCACTTCAATTGCAGTAATACTTTCTTTCTTAATTGCTGTTTTTTGATTACTGATAAATATGGGAAAGTCTTCTTGATCCTCTGTCTGTCTACCATGAGAACCTTTTATCAGGGTTGCGTCTATAGGTATGATATCCATTACCGTTCTAAAGCCCAATTTCTTCTTAATTAGTTTACCAATGACTTTGGCCATCACCAATTTATCCTTGGGGTCCGTCATCATTTCAACAGGATCGTAACCAGGTTTTTTATGAATATCTACCATTCTGGCATAGTCTGGCGCTTTGGCATCATCCTCCCAGAAATAGTACGTAAACCATGAGTCCCTATCTGCGACTACCACAATATCACCACATCTCTCATGGGCAATATTAGCATCTTTTAGCGTTTCTCCAAAAAGTACTTTTTCAACTCCGGCAAGAGGAGTAACTAATTCTATTATTCTTTGAACAGTATCTGGATGCTTACAATAGATATGGGCTATTTGATGATCGGCGACTGCAAAAGCTTCACTTGCACCTGCATCTAAAAGCTCCAGACCTCGCTCTTCCCTTATAGCTATATACCCTTCCTTTCTTAAGACCCTATTCAAATGAATAGGTCTGTTTACATTTGTAATTCCGTATTCCGAGAGTAGTATCACCCTGGTTTCTAAGGATTCGTAGTAGTTCACCAACTTTTTTACTACACCATCTATTTCATTCAAATCTTTTGAAATCACCTTAAAATCTAGCCCATACCTTTGAAGGTTATAATCTAAATGGGGTAAATAAATTAAGGTCAGATCCGGGTGATGTTTTTTATCCGTTAACATTGCGGCATCGGCTATCCACTTAGATGAATTAATGGTGGTTTTAGGTCCCCAAAATTCAAACAAAGGAAATGTTCCCAAAGTACCTTGCATCTCATCACGCAACTGAGCCGGGTGCGAATACACGTCCGGAATTTTTCTGCCGTCCGCTAAATAATTTGGTCTTGGAGTAAGGCTATAATCAACATTACTGTACATATTATACCACCAAAAATGGTTTGCACAGGTAAAATTGGGATATTTTTTCTTTAGATCGTCCCATAATTTTGGTTGCTGTACAAGTTTATTGGACTGTCTCCAAAACTTGACTTCACACTCATCCTTAAAATACCAGCCATTACCCACTATACCATGTTCAGAAGGCCACTTACCGGTGACATAGGTAGATTGCACGGAGCATGTAACTGCCGGCAATAATGGTTTTATATAGGATGCCTTTCCCCTATCAAGAAATGATTTAATGAATGGGGTATGCTCCCCGATCAATCTTTTTGTTAACCCAACTACATTTATAACTACTGTTTTTTTCATGTTATAAGCGTGATATTAACCATTCTATTTCCCTAATGATAGATACCGAGAGATCTTGTTTTAAATCTAACGGAAGTACATCCCAGGTATACGTTTCTATTTCTAAATGTTCAGTAACAGGAGTATCTTTTATATAGTTTAAAGCCTTAATTATATGATCTTGTGTGGAGTGTAATGAACCATATTTTTCCAAAAATAACGGCACATGGTAATGGGCGCGCAATTCTGTATGCTTGGCTCTCTTTTCCAATACTTCAGGAAGGTCACTATATGTGTGCACGGCATCCCCAATCTTTTCCGTTACCTGATGTAGATATGTGGGTTCATTGAACTTAGAAAGCTCGTTCCAGATAGATTCATCGTTTTCACCATCAAACAATATCTTTAAGGCAGCACTTACTTGTATCTTACCAATTCTAATCTGCTGATCCTTGAATTTGGCAAAAGTATCTTTTGGTTCTTCAAAAGCCAGTGAAAAGTGGCAAATATCATAACATACGGTTATGTACCTTTTAATGAGTAGCTCAGCCTCAGTTTCGCTTAAACCCAGTTTATTCTTAAAAAACGGAATTCCTACAGGGAGCAAATAGGTAGAAAAGAAATGCAATACTTCATCGCTGTTCTCCAAAAGTCCGTCCGGCTCTGGTTCAATATCCAAATGCATATATTTACCTGTAGTTTTTTCAAGTTCCAGTAAATAATCAGCTATCTGAATCATGTGCTTTGCACCCGTCTCAAAAGCTTTAACGGTATCCTCATCCGTCTTATGCCAGTATTTATAGGTAATAGGAGAAGTAGATATTCCTCCATTTAAACCATTGGGCAATAAAACCGATAATTGTTTGAACATCCGTTTGGTATAAATTACCCGTTCATTGGTGGTCCAATCCGGAGCATGCACCAAATCCTTAACGCGTTCATCATGAAAATTACCATAAGGAAACCCGTTCATGGTAAAGACATACACCTCATTCTTATACAACCATTCTTGAAATAAGGCCATATTATTACCATTTTCAAGCTCTTCACTTGCTTTATTCGATAACCTGAGCCCAAGACCAAAAGGTTTTGTTGCCGAAACTTTGTTCTTAATTACAGGCACATGTACTTGAATACTGTTGAAAGTACTTTCCCAATCTTGGCCTGGATGAATATTGGTACAATATGTTAAGTGAAGGTCATTTTTTACCAGCATGCTTCTAATTTAATGCAAATTGATGATTTAACTTTTCAATAGCCTGTTTCATTAGCGCTACATCTATGGTGTGTACGTCATGCTTAATTCCTAACCCCGCGATAAGGGTAATAGTAAGCTCCCCTCCCAAATGCTCTCTAAACTCTTCTATACCACGAAGTAATGACTCTATTTCATTGGATGATTTAACGGGAAGCGATAGATCAAAACCTATAGCGATCATGACATCTAAGATGTGCTGTAAATCTTCTTCCGAAATTAGGCCGGTTAGTCTGGTATAGGTAACGTCTAATGCGATACCTTTTGCTACAGCCTCACCGTGCCTTAATTCATAATTGGTCATAAACTCCATCTTATGGGCGGCCCAATGCCCAAAATCTAACGGTCTAGAAGAGCCGGACTCAAAAGGGTCACCACCTTGTGCAATGTGCTCCATATGCATTTCGGCACATTTGTAGATTACATATTGCATGGACTCCATGTCCCTATTCTTTAAAGCAACTGCGTGCTCTGCAATGTATTTAAAAAAAGATTTGTCCTTTATCAATGCCACTTTAATGGCTTCTGAAATACCGGATATCCAATCTCTTTGTTCTAAAGTTTTAAGAAAACTACTATCATTGATTATAGCGAACGGCGGAGCAAATGTTCCCAAGAAATTTTTTTTCTTAAATGCGTTTACACTGTTCTTTACCCCAACGGCAGAATCGTTCTGGGAAAGCACAGTAGTAGGTATGCGTATTAACTTTACTCCCCTATGTGCAATTGCCGCTGCATACCCTACCATGTCAATTACGGCACCGCCCCCAATGGCTATTACAAAAGAATGACGACAAATCTTGTTTGTATTTATGCCATGTAAAACAGCATCTATAGATTCATTTCCGTTCTTGACCTGCTCTCCGCCTGGTACCACAATGCTATTTGTAAACTTCATTACATTGGCATTTGCTTTACAGTATGCCTCTATTTGGGCAACTAAACCTGGATGATGGTTTTCAACACCGTTATCGATGACGAAAAATAATTTAACCGGTTCAAAGGTTTTATAATCTGAAATGAGCTTTGTGAACAAGGTATTTTCCCTATTAAAAAGCCCTGTAGTGAAGTAGAGTTGATATTCATACGCTACTTTAAAAGATTGTTTTATAGATGGTAACTGCATAGAAAATTTAGGTTACTGCAAATAATTTTGATAATAACATTGATAAAGGCAAAAGCAACAAAACGGCCAACGCCAGCTGCCAATTGGCAAAACCGGCAACCCAACAAGCATTCATTATAATTAGCGATAATACCCCTGTTATTACCGCTTTTTTGATGTTTTTTGGCGAATTGTCCTTGTAAGCTTTAATAAGTGGTTTAATGGTAAAAAATGCAAACGCCAATAAAAAGGGTGCCAACACCAACATATTATCCGTTTTTACTACTGTAATTAACGCTATGAATAGGATGACTATTGTATACAAAATACCTGCCCAAACAATATGCTTTTTATTATCCCCATGAACCTCACCTCTACTGATTAAGGTAATGGCAAAAATATATACGACCGGGACCAAGGAAATGTACCAATGCGTAAGGCTTCCTAAAATAGACATGCCCATTAAAAGGTTTAAACCGCGGCAAATACCCATATTTAAAGGACCAGCAAAACCAAACTGCTTAAAATAACCGTCATACGTTAAAATAGCCGTCGTTAAAACCACAGATATTATTCCTGATAATACAGTACAATTAAATGCCAAGGCAATACCTGTCAACATTAAAGCGGTTCCAAAATAAATGGCGTTTCGTTTAGGTACGCGTCCGCTTGGTATGGCTCTTTCAGGTCTTTCCAGAGCATCTAATTCAGCATCAAAAACATCGTTAAATACTACACCCCCCGCATACAAAGCAACTGATGAAAATACCAATAAAAGTATATCACTGCCGTTCTGGCTAAAAAATGAAAGAACTTCAATATTCCGTAGGTATAAAATAATAGCAATACCCGCAAATATATCAGCTGCCGCCGTTGGTAGGTTTGCAGGCCGCATTAGCTCTAAATAGCCCTTTAAAACACTACTCATTAGTGAATTTTATCAGTTTTTTCAATTTTAGGATCTTGCCCCCTTAAAACACTATTATTGTTATATAATTCAGTTTGATCAATCCCCTTGGCATTCATCCAATCAGATTCCTTCATTTTTCCATTTTTACCAAAAGCGTCTAAAGCATTTTGATAACAGGTTTTTTTAACATGTTCCTCTGAAATACCGTTTTTTAGCATTAAGGATGCGGTTTTTGGTACTGCAAGCGGATCACTTACGCCCCAATCCGCAGAACTATCAACTATAATATCTGTACTACCATATTTCTTTACCACTTCAACCATTCTCTCATTTCCCATTTTGGTATTTGGATAAATGGTGAACGCAGCAATAAATCCTCTGTTCAATACTTCTTCTACCGTTTCTTCATTATTATGGTCTATTATAACCCTTTTAGGGTCTAAACCATGCTCTAAACACACTTCCATACTTCTGATCGTACCCGCTTTTTTATCCCTATGCGGAGTATGTACTTGCACCACCATATCCAACTCCTTCGCCAATTCTAATTGTATTCTAAAATATTTGTCCTCAGCGGCAGTTTGGTCGTCATATCCAATTTCCCCTATAGCAACAACATTTTCCTTATGTACATATAGTGGCAATAGTTCAATTACCTGTTCCGCTAACGCCTCATTATTAGCTTCCTTAGAATTCAATCCTATTGTACAATAATGCTGTATTCCAAATTGGCTTGCCCTAAATGGCTCCCACCCCACTAAACTACTGTAGTAATCTTGAAAAGACCCTACTTTAGTCCGTGGTTGACCTAACCAAAACGAAGGTTCAATAAGCGCTACAATACCTGCTTTGGCCATTGCCTCATAATCATCTGTAGTTCTTGACGTCATGTGAACATGAGGGTCAATAAACATCATTTTATCTTTCATTCTATCTATTGTTTAAGCGTATTCCAACTAATATTATTTGTATCCACTTCTTCTTTGGCCTCTGGATATTTATTCAATAGTTCCAAAGCCTTATCATTCCCAGAATTTGTACAACATAAAACCGCCGCCCTATTTTCCCAAACATCATCACTTTCAAATAGGCGTTGCATATCTTGTAGTAAAGTTTCATTTAAAAATGTAGTAACCGGTCTCCAAAATAAGGGGTCAACTTTTCGTTTAGCTGCCCAGCGTTCATGGGCATAATCCGATATAATTCTTGCCAAATCCTCATTTGCGCGTTGATCGATAGATTCTATTTTTCCAAGGTCACGCTCCATGAAGGCAGCCTTCAAATACATTTGATTCCACTGTTGCTCATTAAAATAGGTCGCAGGATATGGATTATTTAAGGCTATGGCATCAAAAATTGTCGCAATATTAGTACGTAAAGCCTCTACCGCAGTATTTTTATAAGCCTCTGGATTAGGCAATAACACCAAGTATTTTAAAAAAGTCTCCAATTCACCAGTATCTGCCACTTCTATAATAGTGGCCACCTTAGGGGTATAAAAGTCCAGGTCTTGCCCTAGGACCGTAGAAAGCAAATAAATACGGGCAATCTGTAATAAACTTGCATTATGTGTGCTAAGGTAATTGACAGTATCATTCTTTTCCCCTTCAAAATTTACAGGTTCAGACCCATTAAATTTTACGTTTGAAATGCTGTAAGCCATAAACAAATCTTTAGAAGATTTGTCAGCTGATATCTTTTCGATTTTATCGTTTAGCCACGTAATACTTTCCGGCTCCCCATATTTAAGCAAAATTTCCTGAATCTCTTTTTGGTCGTACATGTTCTAACGGAATTCTCTTTGCCTCAAAAATAATTATTATTAACTAGTAAGTTGTTAAAGCTATTTGAATATAATTGGTGAAGTCGGTAAAATCTTTCTAATTTTGAATAAAATGACAGTATGTTAGGCTTAAAATTACCCACGGACCCAAGATGGGTTAATATTGTAGAGAAAAATATTGATGAAATCCTTACTGATCACGCCTATTGTGAACAAAAAGCTGCTAGTACTGCCATTTCATTAATTGTTAGTTTTCCCGAGTATACAGAACTTGTTGAGGAAATGGTTGCGCTTTCCAGGGAAGAAATGGGTCATTTTAAAATGGTCCACGACCTTATTTTACAACGAGGCAAAACCTTAGGTAGAGACCGTAAAGATGAATATGTAATAGAATTGCTAAAGTTCTTCCCCAAAGGCGGTAGCAGAACAACCCAATTGGTTCATAGGCTTTTATATGCCGCACTTATAGAAGCCCGTAGTTGTGAACGCTTTAGATTACTATCTGAAGAGCTGGAGGATAAAAAATTGGCCGACTTTTACCATAAATTAATGGTAAGCGAAGCAGGCCATTATACCATGTTCCTAAAATTTGCCCGTAAATATGGAGAATTGGAAGAGGTCAATAAGAAATGGAACGAACTCTTGGAATATGAAGCCCAAATCATGAAAGATCTAGGTACCAAAGAATCTATCCATGGTTAACCCAGACCTTTATCCTTTATTCAAATTTTTGGCATAGTAATCATAGGTCGCAAACTGGGACCTAACTTTTGGGTTTTTGGTCTTCCGATATGCATTATCTTGTTTTTCGGTAAAAATACGGGCCTTCATATTGTCTTTCCAACAAATTTCAAAGGTATCCATCAACTCCTTTTTAATATCCTCATCATAAATAGGGCAACCAACCTCAACCCTATAATCTAGATTTCTGGTCATCCAATCTGCAGAGGAAATATACACTTTAGGATTACCACCATTGGCAAATGCAAATAACCTGGTATGTTCCAAAAATTTATCTACCACACTTATGGCCTCAATGTTTTCACTCATACCCTTAATACCTGGTACTAAGCAACATATACCCCTTATGATCAACTGGATCTTTACCCCTGCCCTACTTGCCTCATACAGTTTATCTACCATTTTGTACGAGGTAAAACTGTTCATTTTAATTTTAATATAGGCTTCTTTTCCTAATATGGCATTAGCAATTTCCGCATCTATAAGTTTCATAAATGCGTTTTTTGTGTAATGGGGAGAAACTATTAAATGCTTGTATTTGTTGATTTTATAGGTAGTTTCAAAAAAATCGAACACTTTGTTCAGTTCCTTTAATATTGGATCATGTGCAGTGAACAAGGTGTAATCCGTATAAATTCTAGCAGTAGATTCATTAAAATTACCTGTACTTATAAAACCGTACCTTTTGATCATATCACCTTCTTCACGCTCAATAAGGCATATTTTACTATGTACCTTTAAACCTGGAACACCAAAAATAAGCTTAACACCTTCTGCCTGAAGCTGTTCTGCATATTCTATATTTGCCTGTTCGTCAAATCTGGCCTGTAGCTCTATTTGAACGGTTACCTGCTTGCCATTTTTTACGGCATTGATCAATGATGCCGCAACCTGCGAATTACTAGCCAACCTATATACCGTAATTTTTATTGATCTGACTTTTGGGTCTAAGGCAGCCTCACGCAAAAATTTTAAAATATAAGTGAACGTATGGTACGGGGTATATTGTAGGTAGTCTTTCTTGGCAATACTTTCCAATATACTGCCTTCCACACTTAAACCTTTTACAGGCAGCGGGGTAATTTTATCATACAATAAATCTTTTCTACCCAAGCTTGGAAAGCCCATATAATCCCGTCGGTTATGATATCTACCTCCAGGTATTACGCTATCCGTATCCTCAATGTTCATTTTCTCTTTTAAGAATAATAACGTATCCTTTTCTATACTTTTATCATACACAAAACGGACAGGGTCACCAATTTTTCTATGCTCTACACTTGAGGATATTTTCTCAATAAAACTTTTACTAAGGTCATTGTCCATATCCAATTCTGCATCCCTAGTAATTTTGATCATATGTGCCGTTATGGAATCATACTCGAACATGGTAAAAATGTTATCCAAACAGTACCGTATCAAATCATCTAGTATAATGATATAGCTTTTGCCATTTTCTTCCGGTAAGGCAACAAAACGATCTATTCCCTTAGGTATTTCTATTAAGGCATAGCGCTTTTCCTTTTTTCGCCTATCACTTTTAATGACCATTTTCACGGCCAAATACGCCGCAGTATCCTTTAACGTAGGAAACTGTGTTAAATCATTTAAAATAATGGTCATAAGTTGGGGGCTTACCTCCTTTAAAAAATAAGCCTTTACAAATTCCTTTTGGGATTCGTTCAACTCGGTCTCTTTTAGAATAAAGATATTCTTTGCCTCCAGCTCATGTTCAATCTGCTTAAGGATTTCCAAACTTTTGGTCTGTTGCTCAATTACTATTTTCGTAATCTCTTCCAGAAGATCCTTAGCTTTCTCTCCTCCTAAAACACTCTTACCGTTTCTGCCCGCTTCCACAATGCGTTTAACGGTAGCATACCTTACCTTAAAAAATTCGTCTAAATTATTGGAAAAGATTCCTAGAAACCTGAGTCTTTCAATGAGCGGTACATTTTTATCGGCACTTTCTTGCAATACCCTTTCGTTGAACCATAGCCAACTAATCTCCCTGTTTACATATTGGTTATTGTTTCTTACCATGCCTTTAACTGCTTTGGAAAAATGGTTTGTATTGTTGAGCCTTGGGTAATTTCTGCCCAAGAACTTTCTTTAAATTGAATATGAACAAATCCGCTTGTAGGAACATTTTCAAGATGTTTGTCCCCAAATAAGTTTGCTATATAGGTAAATGCGTGATTGTGTCCAAAAATCATTACCGTATTCAGGTTATTGTCCAAATGCCTAATGACATTGATTACCTTTTCACCTGAAAAATCATATAAATTACTTTCTATACTACAGTCTTGAAGGGGATAACCTAATTCACCCAGACTGATCATACACGTGTGAAGGGCTCTATTTGCCGGACTGGAATACACATGATCAATTTGTAGGTTCTGTTTAGCCAATTCTTTCCCTACCAAATGGGCATCTGTTATTCCCCTTTGACCAAGTGGTCTGTCCTGATCGCCAACATTCAGCTCCCATGATGATTTCCCATGCCGCATTAATAATAAATTTTTCATGATAACTACTTCCGTTTTATGGTGCCAACCTTTCCATTTTCCAATCTACACCATTGGTTAGCGAATACCTAATACGGTCGTGCAATCTATTGGGCCTACCCTGCCAAAATTCCATAGAAGCAGGTTTCACCAAATAACCGCCCCAATGTTCTGGCCTAGAAATTTCCTTATCGGCATATTCTTTTTCCAATTCCCGTAATTTACGTTCCAATACTTCTCTAGAAGCTATTACTTTACTTTGATCCGAAACCAAGGCGCCTAGCTTGCTGCCATCTGGTCTGGATTCAAAATATCCGTCAGACAAGTTTTTGGCCAGTTTCCCCGCGTTGCCCTTTATAATGACTTGACGTTCTAAATTTGGCCAAAAAAAGGAAATACATACTTTAGGGTTCTCCTCAATAGCCTTGCCCTTTTCGCTATTATAATTCGTGTAAAAAATAAATCCTTCGTGGGTATATTTTTTAAGTAGGACAACCCTACTTTTTGGAAAACCGTCCAGACCAATAGTAGATACGGTCATGGCATTTGGTTCATCTATTCCGTTTGATTCTTCAACCTCATAAAACCACGTCTGAAATAACTGCATTGGATTGTTGGAAATACGGTCTTCCAACAAGGCACTTTTTTCATATGATTTTCTATAACCGCTTAAGTCTTTCTGCATTATTTTCTTCTTAAAAACAAGATAAACAAAGTTCTAAAAAGAAAGGAATAATAACACTATAAAATTCACATAAAACTTAAAAATCAAAAACACGGCCATCATCTGCCAAATGCACATTTGCAAATATACCCCTAGCTTCTTGCTGGAATAATTCTATGGACTTATAACGGGTGGAATAATGCCCCAATATCAAATCGTTAACATTGGCCTGTGTTGCTATTTGTGCCGCTTGTTTGGCTGTAGAATGCTTTGTTTTTGTGGCTAGCTGGCTCTCTGTCTCCAAAAACGTAGATTCATGATATAAGACATCTACATTTTTTATTTGAGCGGCTATTTCTGCATTATACACAGTATCACTACAGAAGGCATATGATTTGGTCTTTGGAGGGTCAAATGTCAATTCTTTATTCGCAATGGTATTTCCATTATCCAAAACGATATCTTTTCCGTTTTTAATGTTTTGAAAATATGCCCTGTCTATTGCAAAACGTTCTACTGCCTTTACATTTAATTTACGCTTACCAACTTTTTCCCTTATTAAAAATCCGTTAGTGTATATTCTATGATACAAGGGAATAGTGGTTACAGAAATCTTTTCATCATTAAATATTAGCTCTGGCTCCTTACTGGTAAGTTCATGAAAAATTAACGGATAATTGGTCCAAGAGTCCCCTAATTTCATCAATAACGTAATGGCTTCCTTAATACCTTTTGGACCATAAATATGTAGTTCCTTTTCCCTGCCCAGCAATCTCATGGTGGAAACAAAACCTGGAAGACCAAAAAAATGATCCCCATGCAGGTGAGAAATAAAAATATGGTTTATCCTTGAAAATTTAATCTTATGCTTGCGCAACTGTACTTGAGTACCTTCTCCACAATCTAACAATAAAATATGTCCGTTAATTTCCAAAACCTGCGCTGTAGGATTTGTCATAGTGCGGGGAGTTGCAGCATAGCACCCCAAAATAGTTAAACGCATAAACAATACATATTTGCACTACCTACAAAAGTGTTGCAGCAGCTTCATTAAAGGTTTTAAAAATATACTTAAGGTAAGTAAAGGTAGAGTTAAATACCTAAATCTCGCTCTATCTCCTCCATTTCCACCACATCACGTGCTTCTTGCAGGGTAGGGACCAAATTAATTTCCTCGGGCACATCATCATACGAGACTTTTGCAGACACCAGCACAAATGACTTGCCATTTTTCTTATGTCTGTTGGATATTTCCAAAAAAGACAATACGTTATAAGGTGTTAGTCTTGTAAACCCCAATAGGTCCACTACCAAGTTATCGTTTTTCAATTTTGGGTATTCCTTCTCTAAATTTTGCAAAAAGATATCTATGGAAATGTTTTCTTGAGATATTATAATCTGTGATTCCTCATTATTAAAAACCATATTACTTTATTTTAGATGCCAACAAATAAATTACCGCCATACGAATGGCCACACCATTTTCCACCTGATTTAAGATGATAGATTGCTTGGAATCTGCAACATCACTTGTAATTTCAACACCCCTATTTATTGGGCCAGGGTGCATGATCACTATTTCTTTATCCAAACTATCCAACAATTTCTTGTTTACCCCAAATTGTTGGGTATACTCCCTTGTTGTAGGAAAGTAACTAATATCTAACCGTTCATTCTGTATACGTAGCATATTGGCCACATCGCACCATTCCAAGGCCTTTCTTAAATTAGTTTCCACACCAACACCCAAAGAGTCTATATATTTTGGCAACAAGGTTTTTGGCCCACAAACCTTTACGTTGGCCCCTTGTAGTTTTAATGCAAATATATTGGACAACGCAACCCTAGAGTGAAGAATATCACCCACAATTACCACATTCTTACCTGCTACATCGCCTAGCTTTTCCCGGATGGAATATGAATCTAACAGTGCCTGCGTAGGATGCTCATGCGCACCATCACCGGCATTGACTATAGATGCTTTTACATGTTTGGATAGGAATATGCCCGCCCCGGGATTAGGATGCCGCATTACTACCATATCCACTTTCATGGACAAGATATTGTTTACGGTATCTATTAAGGTTTCCCCTTTCTTTACGGAAGATTGGCTGGCTGAAAAATTCAATACATCTGCGGACAAACGTTTTTCGGCCAATTCAAAGGAAAGTTTTGTACGGGTACTATTTTCAAAAAAAATGTTTGCAATGGTAATATCTCTTAGTGAAGGAACTTTTTTAATGGACCTATTAATGACCTCCTTAAAGTGATCGGCAGTTTCAAAAATAAGCTGAATATCAGATTCATTAAGATATTTGATTCCCAGTAAGTGTTTTACACTCAATTCGCCCATTGCGTTATCTATTTACTAAATATATGATGTCCTCCCCGTCATTTCCCTCCCACATTACCTTTACTTTTTCATCGTTTATAGCATCAACCTGTCTACCGCGGTAATTTGGCTGTATGGGTAAGTGCCTGCTAAATCTGCGATCTATTAAACACAACAACTCTACATCCTTTGGCCTTCCAAAAGACTGTAAGGCCGTTAATGCCGCATTAATACTTCTTCCCGTATACAAAACATCATCAATTAAGACTACATTTTTATCCTCTACCAAGAAATCTATATTGGTTTTGGTAGCTTCTAAAGTTTTATCGCCCCGCCTAAAATCATCCCTATAAAAGGTAATATCAAGAAAGCCCAAATTAATATGCTTTACCTTGTATTCCTCTTTTAAGATTCTGGTCAGCCGCTGTGCCACATACTTACCACGTGGCTGTATACCTATAAGTACCGTATTCTCAAATGTTAGATGATTCTCTAATAACTGGCAAGCCAAACGATGAAGGATAATGTTGATTTCTTTGGAAGATAGTAAGACTTTTTGACCCATAATAAACCAGCCGTGCGTTTAGCTCAACAAAAATAGATAATTCTAACTAAACTTTTGCGCTTAAACCAGGAAGTAACGTCTAAAATTTAGATAAGCTAATTTAAAGTACTAAGAATCATAATCCCAACATGGAAAAGAAAGCTTCTTTATGACTTTCCCCTATTGGTATTCTTATATCATTGATGACAATTCTATTTCGTTGTACCGTTTTTATAAAATTAACATTCACAATAAAAGATTTATGCACCCTTAAAAATTGATTTGGAGGCAACTTACCCATAATCTCCTTAAAACTCATTAATGTTAGTATGGTCTTGTTCGTATTACAAATGTGAATCTTTAAATAATCTTTTAACCCCTGTATGTATTCTATTTGGTCCAAATCTATTTTAATACTTTCATATTCTGCCTTTACGAATATAAATTTCTTCTCTGCCATGGTATCTCCTTTACTAGGAAAAACATTGGCCTCTAAAGTGGGGGTTTCCTTTTTTGAGATTAAATCCTGAACTCTGGACACTGATTTTATAAAGCGATGGTAAGGAATAGGTTTAACAAGATAATCTACCGCATTCAATTCAAAGCCATCTACCGCGTATTGGGAATACGCCGTAGTAAAAATAAATAACGGCCTGTTATCCAAAGTACCCATAAAATCAATACCATTTATTTGTGGCATTTCTATATCGCAAAAAATTAAGTCTACCTTCTTTTCCTTAATATCGGTAATTGCTTCTAGTGGGTTGGTATAGGTGTTTATCAATTCCAGAAAATCCAGTTTTTCACAGTAGCCCGATAAAATTTCGATGGCCAAAGGTTCATCATCTATAATAATACATTTCATAAGCTCTGTTTTAATTGATAAATGGTTAGTGACACTTCATAATTATTACCATCATTATCTACTTGCAACTCATGTAATGACGGATAAATCAATTCTAATTGATTTCTAATATTCTCTAATCCAATACCTGAATTCTTAGATGGCTCCCTAAAAACCCCGATCTTGTTCCTAACATTTAAGTAAATAGATTCATCTGTTATGGCAAGGGTAATTTTAACATAGGTCTTGCCTTTATAATCCGTTCCATATTTAAAGGCATTTTCAATAAAGGAAATAAAAAGTAATGGCGGCACGGCCCTACCCCTGTCTTCCCCACTAATTTTCAACGAGACATTTTCACTATTAGACAAGCGCAGACGTTGTAGTTGAATGTAACTTTTTATATAATCCAATTCCTTATTTAAGGGAACCAAATCCTTATCGGCCTCATACAACATATACCGCATTAATTCAGAAAGGTCCACAATTGCCTGAGAGGTATCTGGCGATTTTTTTACCGACAGGGCATATATAGTGTTTAAAGTATTGAATAAAAAATGTGGATTTAATTGTGCCTTTAATAATTGTAACTCGGATTTTATACTCTCCTTTTCTACGGACAACCTTAAGTTTTCATTTCGTTTCCACTCTACATAAAGTCTTAAGATTGCGCTTATAACATAAGGAATTCCAAAACTTATGAAGGACCTATATATTGGTATGTATTTAAAATCCCTTCTGTGACCGGGACCAAAAAATGTAGTTTCCGGTAATATAGGTTCATACAAGTGGTGCAAGACCATAACGGAACACAACAGCAATACAAAAGACACCATGATATAAAAAAGTACATTCTTTTTAAGCAATAATGCCGGAACCAAATAAAAGTAATTGATGTAGAACAATGCAATAATGGTCAGCAATTTAGGAAAAAGGTCGGATGGTATTCTTTGGGCATTGTTTAAAACCGGATAGAATGCAAACCCATAGAGCAACAGCCAAATGCTAATGTGCACCAAAATCTGCACGCGGTTTTTAATCAATATTTTTACCATGGGTACACTTGGCTCATTTTACGATTAAGTTGAATTGAGCCAGTTCAGATGGCATTACAACCGGGCTTTTACCGGTATTAAGCTTGGCAACGACCAAATGGGCTACCTCAATTGCTTGTTCCTTATTGGCAAAGGGTATTTTTCCCGGCAACCCTGGAATATATTTTTGCACAATCAATACTTTTTTGCCCTTCATAATTTTATAACCAAAACCTTCGTTCAATTCTACCACCTCGCCGTACATGACCTGATTGTTGACCATTTGCTGGTATTGATACATTCCAAAAAAACCGATTGTCAAAATTAAGAGGATACCTATGTTAAATTTTGCCTTTGAACTCATAAATAAATGTTTAAAAATGGGCCAACCTGCATAGATTGACCCAAAAAATTAACAACTCAAAATCTTAGTAACGTTTTTTAATCCTCTTCCTCATACTCATCCAATGGAAAAAATTCGTCAAGGTTATCCAAATAAAGACTACCGGTACGGCCCATTCCTATAAAGGCACGGCTACCATTAGAAAATGCAATTGCATCTTGGCGAGTTGCACCTTCAAAGGAAGTTTTTTGCTCCCATTCATCTGAAATTGGGTCATATTCCCATACGGTATTCGTAGCACCGTTCAACTCCCCGCAAGCTATATATCCATATCCATTAAGTGTAAAACCTACCGCATTACTACGAGAAATGGCGTAATCGTCCTCCTCGTCCAAATCTAACTTTTTAGTCCAACTCTCTGTTGCTGGATCAAACACCCAAAAATCATCTAGATAAACCCCGTTAGAAACACCGGTGCCCAAATACACCTGGCCGTTTATGGTAAACGTTGTGGCAGAACGCCTCTTATTACCTCCATACCCTACCAATTCTACCCAAGTATTATCAACGGGATTGTATTTATAAAAATCCTTTTTATCATTTTCCCCGTCATAGCCTGTACCTACATAACCAAATCCGTTAACGCCAAAGGCAACAGCATTTCTCCTATCTGTAGGTAATGGTGCAATTTCTACCCATGTATTAGTAGTTGGATCATAGGAATAAAAATCACTGAGCTCGTCTACCCCATCATAGCCGGTACCTATATACCCCTTACCATCTAATTCAAAACCAACCGCTGCATTTCTTGCAACTCCGGGAAAATCCGCTTTTTGGGACCAATAATCCCCCTCCATATCATAAGCCCAAAAAGATGCCAAATAATCGTCCCCATCATATCCTACGCCCATGTACCCAACATCATTGATCGTAAAACCAGAAACACTGCTACGCGCACTTCCATCAAATACAGATTTATCTATCCAATTACCAAGGTCTTCATCATCGTCATCACTACTACAAGCCACAAATAGTAAGGCTACGGCTGCCATGCTTATCATCTTTAAAAAATACGTATTGTTTTTATTCATCGTTTTTGTTTTAATTGCCAGTTCTATGCTCCAAATCTACTAGAGCGGGCTACCTTCTTAAAAACACAATAGATAAATTATGGTATTTAACATACCAACCCAGCATTTTAATCTACCAATACGCACTTACCGTTAGTAGAACTATTTATAAGGTTCATCTTAAAACATTACGGGTTGGTCTATTCGGGTTTTAGGAACCGTAGTTGGTTTCTAGTTTTGAACCAAACATAAATTCCATGTACTTACTAAAACATCCAATTCATTGGATATGTGACATACTCCCATATCTAATTCTTGCAGTAACCCTAATGTCCTGCACCCAAGAAAATTATAATGATTCTGAATTTGTTGCCGGAGAAACATTTACCGATAGTAATATTCAACTATACCTCATTGACACCTTGAGCGTAGAAACTTCCACCATGAAGTTTGACAGCATTATAACCTCAGAGTCTACCAGGATTTTGGTAGGCATGTATCAGGATTCAGTCTTTGGAACGGTTAGCGCCTCTAGCTATATGCAATTAGTACCATCCACATACACTATTGGCGCAGATGCCCAGTTTGACAGTATTGTACTTATTGCAGGGTTTGATGAATATTATTATAACGATACACTTCAAAAAAATGCCATTGAAATTAAACAAATCAATGAGCGCTTAAAGCCTGCCAATGGAGACGATTTTTACAATACGAGTACCATAAAAGTCAATAACGAGAACTTGGGTGCCCTAGAATATTACCCAAGACCTATTTCAGGAGATTCTATACGAATTAAACTACTTGATCAATATGGCGCCGATATGTTTACCCAATTACAAGAAAATAATATTGTCAATGCCGATGAATTTATTGATAGATATAATGGTATTGCCATGTTACCACAAGGCAATGAAAATGAAGCCGTTATTGGTTTTACAAAAAGTACCGAACGTACCTATGTTAGGCTATACTATAGTACTCCAAGTTCTGAAGAGCTAATTCAAGAATATTTAGATATTCAATTAAATACTTTTACCACACCAATTCCTTTCTTTAACCAAATTACCTCTAGTAACCCTATTACACCTTTACAAACATTAACAAACAGTAAAGTAAACTTAGCCAGTTCTGAATCTAATAATCAAAGTTACATACAATCCGGTATTGGTATTGCAATGCGTGTTCAATTTCCAAATATGTCCACATTATATGATATTCCCGGTAATGGAACCATACTAGACGGTGTACTTAAAATAAAACCTACACCTTTATCTTATAATGACGAATTAAAATTAAGTGATTCCCTTGCCGTGTATATCGTTGATCACAACAACGTATTAACGGAACAATTAAGTGTTTCCGGTACCGGAATATATGCCATTCTTAATAAGGAAAACCAAGAGTTCAATGAAATTTATTACGAACTCCCCTTAGCATATTACCTAGAAGAACTACAAGTAAAAAGTAGGGACAAAGATGATGCCCTGATCTTGCTCCCTATAGATTATAACTCTACTATAGATCGTTTTGTGCTCAATGCAAATGGTAATGAAAATAATGAAACAATACTGGAATTAACCTATGCTATTTATGATGAGGAAGAATAACCTATATACTCTATTACTTATATTATCAATAACGTTGTACCATGCAAGGGCACAATCCGAAGCCCTTACAAGTTCTCCCTACTCCCTATATGGTTTAGGAGTGATCAACCAAACCAGTATTGGAAAGTTCAACGGACTTGGATATAGCGGTATAGGTACAAAATCTGTGTACGATTTAAACAATCTAAACCCAGCCACCTATGCGCTAATATCACAAAATTCCTTTCTCTATGATATTGGCGTTACTGGAGAAATCAACAACTATAGCAACAAGACTACATCAGAAAACAAATCTATCGTCAACTTTTCTAATCTAGCTTTTGGATTTAGAATTGCCGAAAATTTTGGAGGTGGCATTTCATTGGTTCCCTATAGCGATGTTGGCTATTCTATTTTAGGGGTGAACACCAATATTGAGGGTTCTACACAAACATTTGAAAGCAATATTACCGGTATTGGCGGATTAAGCGATATACGATTAAACCTTGGTTACGCCTTTAACGACCGATTTAGAATAGGCATGAACGCTTCCTTTTTATTTGGAAATATTGAAGAAAACGAATCCTTTACTTATATTGCCACCACTTTTGAATCTACCGAAAAAACCAATTATAATGGGGCTAGAATTGGATTTGGTATGCAATGGGATATTTTAGACAACATTACAGTAGGAGCCACGGCTCAATTACCTATGAGCCTAAACGGACAATTAAAAAGGTCTGTAATAAAAAATCTATATGGCTCAGAAATTAATGTAGAAGATGAGAAAACAGATAATGTAGCGGATTTTAAATTACCGTTAGAACTTGGTTTTGGGTTGAGCTTAAAGCCAATAGAACAAATTACTTTGAGTGCAGATTACAAGAAAAACTTTTGGAGCAACACCAATCAAACTGAAAATATTGGCACATATACCGATCAAGATATTTATGCGTTTGGTCTGGAATATGTTAAAAACCCGTCTGGTCATAAATACAACCAACGAATTAGATATAGGCTTGGGTATAATTATGATAACGGATATTTAAACATTGCCAACAAAAAAGTTGAGGGCTATAATATTACTGCTGGTATTGGCATACCTACAAGTAGAGGTACGCACTCCATGATCAACCTTTCTTACAGTTACGGATCAAAGGGTATTTTACAGAATGTTCTGGTCAAAGAGAATTACCATCTAATAAGCCTAAATCTTAGCTTGGAAGATCTTTGGTTCGTAAAAAGAAAAGTCAACTAATCATAAAATCCTTAAAGTGGTCTGAAATACCAAACTTAAAAATCTCCACTAGTAAGTCATTTTATTGGAACCCTAATAGGAACCGGTAAGGTGATAACTAAAAAAGCCCGGATTAATAACCCGGGCTTTTACTTATCATCCTTTTAAAAGGATGTATACTAATGAAACTACTTCTTCTTAGAATCAGCTTCCATTTTGTCTTTCAACGCTTGTAACGCATCGTTAGCATCACCTAAAGTTGGCTTAGCCTCATCTGCGCTAGCTGCTTGTCTTTTGACAGCCGCTTTAACATTACGTTGCTCTTCTTCACGGAAGATTGCGGTATGACTAGCTACTACACGTTTGAAGTCTTTGTTGAACTCAATAATCTTGAATTCAGCTTCATCGCCTTTACCTAGTTTCTTACCATCTTCTTTCTCTAAATGACGTTGAGGAATAAATGCAGTAATATCCTCGTTAAATTCAATTGTTGCACCTTTATCAACTACATCAGAAATGGTTGCTGTATGAACTGTACCTAAAGCAAATTCAGTTTCATATTTATCCCATGGGTTTTCAGTAGTCTGCTTATGACCTAAGCTCAACTTACGACCTTCAACATCCAATTCCAATACTTCAACTTCTAAAGTATCACCTACGTTAGTAAACTCAGACGGATGCTTGATTTTCTTAGTCCAAGAAAGATCAGAGATATAGATTAAACCGTCAATACCTTCTTCTAGCTCAACAAAAACACCAAAGTTAGTAAAGTTTCTTACGATACCTTTATGCTTAGAACCTACAGGGTATTTCGTAGTAATGTCTGTCCAAGGGTCTGGAGTCAATTGCTTGATACCAAGAGACATTTTACGATCTTCACGATCCAATGTCAATACAACCGCTTCAACCTCATCACCAACATTTACGAAATCTTGTGCCGAACGCAAGTGCGTAGACCAAGACATTTCAGAAACGTGGATAAGACCTTCAACACCTTCAACAACTTCGATGAACGCGCCGTAATCAGCTATAACAACTACTTTACCTTTTACTTTATCACCAATCTTAATTTCATCGGATAAAGCTTCCCAAGGGTGCTTCTCCAATTGCTTAAGACCTAATTGAATTCTAGATTTGTTTTCATCAAAATCAAGAATTACAACATTTAATTTCTGATCCAATTCAACAACCTCATTCGGGTGGTTGATTCTGCTCCAAGAAAGGTCAGTAATGTGAACTAAACCATCAACACCACCAAGATCAATAAACACACCGTAAGAAGTAATGTTTTTAACAACACCTTCCAATACTTGTCCTTTTTCTAACTGGCTAATGATTTCTTTCTTCTGTTCTTCAATATCAGCTTCAATAAGCGCTTTATGAGAAACAACAACGTTCTTAAATTCGTGATTGATTTTTACAACCTTGAATTCCATTGTTTTGTTAACATACTGATCGTAGTCACGAATTGGCTTAACGTCAATTTGAGAACCTGGCAAGAAAGCTTCAATACCAAATACGTCAACGATCATACCACCTTTAGTTCTGCACTTAACAAAACCACTAACGATTTCCTCTTTGTCATGAGCCGCATTTACACGGTCCCAAGCCATAATAGTTCTCGCCTTTCTGTGAGATAATACTAATTGACCACTTTTATCCTCACGAATATCGATCAACACCTCTACCTTGTCACCAACTTTTAAACCTGGGTTGTAACGAAATTCGTTCAAGGAAATAACCCCTTCAGATTTTGCGTTGATATCAATGATAGCTTCTCTATCAGTAATATAAACTACTTTTCCCTCAACAACTTCAGCATCTGCAGTGTCAACGAAATTTTCAGCTACTAATTTTTCAAATTCCTGCAATTTAGAATCGTCAACACGCTCAATTCCTTGTTCGTATTTTTCCCAATTGAAGTTTTCTAAAAATTCCTGAGGATCTTGCTGTGGAGTCTCTACAGCTGTTTGTTGTGTTGCTTCAGTAGTTTCCGCTACCTCTGCATTTGTTTTTTCTTCAGCCATTTGCTGATAATTAATTTGTATTCCATAACCTTATCAAGACTTAGGCAACGACTATGAAAGTTGTTACATTTGTTTTTTAACCCCCCTTTTTCTCTTGATATCCTTGCAAAAAAGGTGTGCAAAAATAATGATTTTATTTCAAATAGACAACCTACTTAATTAAGTATCAAGCCAATTAAATTTTAGCCAACCGTTTTTGAGAAAAATAACTTTAATATGCCTATCTTACAAGCATTATATTAACCATTAAATTATAGATTATTATGAGTGTTAAAGCAAAATACCAAGGTGTTTTAGACCTAGGTGAGCAATTGGGAATAAAAGATGGAAACGTAACCGTTGAAGGTGATGTTCTTAAAGTTAAAGGACAAGCTGCTACTCCTTATGAAAAAGACATTATTTGGGATAAAATTAAAGCTATTGGCGGTGAAAGTCCTTCTGATATTAAAGCAAACATAACTGTTGCAGATGATTCCGTATACCATAGACATACCGTAAAAAGTGGCGAGTCTTTAAGTAAAATAGCTAAACACTATTATGGAGACCCCATGAAATACAAGGCTATTTTTGAAGCGAATACGAGTATCTTGAAAAACCCGGATGTTATACATCCTGATCAAGTATTGGTTATTCCTAACAAATAGTCCAAATACTATTATAAAAGTAAAAGAGGTTAGCATTGCGCTAACCTCTTTTTTTTATCCTTGCTTTTCTATAACCCTGAGCGAATGTTCATAGATTCTTTGAAACTGATCCTCTAATCCTAAGTCACTATTATCAAATTCTATGGCATCCTCTGCTTTCCTTAAAGGCGAAATAGCACGATTACTATCTATATAGTCTCGCTTTTGAACGTTTTCCAATATGTCTTCATATTTTACATCCTCTCCCCTATCCAGCAGTTCTTTGTACCTTCTTACCGCTCTTTTTTCCGGTGATGCGGTCATAAATATTTTAAGTTCGGCTTCAGGAAATACTACGGTACCAATATCCCTACCATCCATGACAATGCCTTTATCTATACCCATTGCCTGTTGAATGGCTACCAATTTTTTACGTACGGCCTCCAATACCGCAACCTGACTTACATTCTTTGAAACTGGCATGGTACGAATTTCCTTCTCCACATTTTCACCATTTAAATACATCTCGGCAAAGCCAACGCTAGAATTAAAAACAAATTTCAATTCAATATCATCTAGCTTTTGCTCCAATGCCTCTTCATTTACCTTCCCAGATTCTACAAAGCCAGACCTCATAGCAAATAAGGTAACCGCACGATACATTGCGCCGGTATCCACATAGACATATTTTAATTTTTTGGCTAATTGCTTGGCCAAAGTACTTTTACCTGTAGAGGAGAAACCATCTATTGCTATGGTAATCTTTTTCATATTATAAAAGTAAGCATAAAAGAACGTTTATAATTTTTTTGCGTTTTTAACATTCTGATCCGTCAAGGCAATATCAATTACCTCAGACATTTCCTTAACATAATGAAATGTCAATCCTTTTAAATACGTTTCTTTTATTTCCTTAATATCACGCTCATTATCGGCACATAATATTATTTCCTTAATACGCGCTCTTTTGGCCGCAAGTATTTTTTCCTTAATACCACCCACTGGCAGCACTTTTCCTCTTAAAGTGATCTCGCCCGTCATAGCCAAACTTTTCTTGATCCGCTTTTGGGTAAAAAGGGAAACCAAGGATGTCAACATTGTAATACCTGCACTTGGACCATCTTTTGGAGTAGCGCCCTCCGGTACATGAATATGCACATTATATTTTTCAAAAATTGAGGCATCTATACCAAACCTATCTGCATTGGATTTAATATATTCCATGGCAATAGTAGCGGATTCCTTCATCACTTTACCAAGATTTCCAGTAATACTCATGGTACCTTTACCTTTGGAAAGTATAGATTCTATAAAAAGAATATCGCCACCTACGCTTGTCCATGCAAGACCGGTAACAACACCTGCCACTTCATTATTTTCATATTTATCCCGCTCCATTTTAGGAGCACCCAATACCTCTACAATTACCTCATTATTGACCTTAACATCATATTCTTCTTCTGTAGCGATAGATTTTGCGGCATAACGTACCATTTTGGCAATTTGCTTTTCCAAGGAACGAACTCCAGATTCCCTTGTATAACCTTCCACGATCTTTTCTAATTGTGGCTTGCCTATTTTTAAATGACTAGCATCCAAACCATGTTCCGTTAATTGCTTTGGCAATAGGTGCTTTTTAGCGATTTCAACTTTTTCCTCAATAGTGTAACCGCTTACATGAATAATTTCCATACGGTCTCTAAGTGCCGGCTGAATACTGCCCAAGTTATTTGCCGTTGCAACGAACATTACTTTAGACAGATCATACCCCAACTCCAAAAAGTTGTCATGGAAATCACTATTCTGCTCTGGATCCAATACCTCTAACATGGCAGAGGACGGGTCGCCCTGGTTACTATTGGATAACTTATCTATCTCATCCAATATAAATACAGGATTAGAAGTCCCTGCCTTCTTTAAACTTTGAATAATTCTACCAGGCATGGCACCAATATAAGTTTTACGGTGACCTCTTATTTCAGCTTCATCACGCAAGCCACCTAAAGACATTCTTACATATTCCCTGCCCAAAGCCTCGGCTATGGATTTACCCAATGAGGTTTTACCCACCCCAGGAGGTCCGTATAGACACAAAATTGGGGATTTCATATCATTTCTTAATTTAAGGACGGCCAAATATTCTATGATCCTACGCTTTACATCTTCCAAACCATAATGATCACGATCTAATATCCTTTGCGCACGTTTAAGGTCAAACTTATCTTTTGAATATTCTTTCCATGGCAACTCTAGCAACAGATCCAAATAATTTCTTTGGATGCTATATTCTGCCACTTGTGGATTCATTCGTTGCATTTTGGACAACTCTTTGGCAAAATGTTCTTTTACTTTTTTACCCCATTTTTTTTCCTTGGCCTTCTCCTTCATCTCCTCCAGCTCTTCATCATAGGAAACACCACCCAATTCCTCTTGGATGGTCTTCATTTGCTGGTGCAGAAAGTATTCTCGCTGTTGCTGATCTAGATCGTTCCTTACCTTGGATTGAATATCATTCTTAAGCTCCAATTTTTGCAGTTCAACATTCATATATTTTAATGTTGCCAGTGCTCTTTCCTGCAAGCTACCGATCTCTAATAATTCTTGCTTGGCCTTAACATCCAGATTAAGATTAGAAGAAACAAAGTTGATCAGAAAAGAATTACTCTGAATGTTCTTAATGGCAAAAGATGCTTCACTAGGAATGTTTGGGTTGTCCCTAATAATTTTTAAGGCCAATTCCTTTATGGATTCTATAATGGCCAAAAACTCCTTACTGTTCTTTTCTGGCCTAACTTCACTAGTCTCCCGTACAGTGGCGGTTATATATGGCTTTTTAGTTAACACCTCGGCAATTTCAAAGCGTTTTTTTCCTTGGATAATAACCGTTGTATTACCATCTGGCATTTGTAGTACCCTTAATATTCTTGCAACAGTACCTAATGTATTAATATCCTTAACCTCTGGATTTTCAGTTTCCTCATCTTTTTGAGAAACGACCCCAATAACTTTTGACCCATTATTGGCATCTTTGATCAAGCGTATACTCTTATCCCTCCCTGCTGTAATAGGTATAACCACCCCAGGAAAAAGAACCGTATTCCTTAAAGGCAATATCGGCAAGGTCTCCGGTAAGGTCTCATTATTCATTTGTTCTTCATCTTCAGGGGTCAATAACGGTATTAACTCAGAATCCTGATCGATTCCCTGCAAAGACATATTGTCAAAATTTGAAAATTTAGAATCTTTCATACTCATATATCGGTCATTCTGTCATTATTTAAACAGAACTTCATTTTAAAAAATTATACTTAACTACTGCATTATCAACCCAAAGAGCGTAAATACAGTGTCTAACGCTTTTTTTACATCAACATTATTTCAATTCTTGTGCCAATTAAAAAGAAAACCGGTGCCATATTCTAAAATATAGCACCGGTTTAATTATTTTTTATATATCGATCAGTTCTTTATGACCTTTTCTACATGGACATTACCATTGCCTTCCATTATTGATATTAAATACACACCCGGTTGATACTGAGACAGGTCAACATCTATATTGCCATTACTGACCTTCGTAAATGATTTTGAGTCTAAAATAACATTATTTGGACTGATCAGGTTTACCACTAATTCTTGCCCATCATATCGTGATGCGTCTATAGATACCCAACTGGTTGTAGGGTTAGGATACACTCTTATTGGTATATCAACCTTGTTATCGACACCAAGAGTTGTTTTAAAAGGAAGTAGAATATCATCCTCTACTTTACGCACAGTTAAATTAGTAAACTGCACCCTTCCTGTTTCATTGCCCTGTGCATAATTTGAAAATAACCAAATATCCAGTGTCCGCACCAAAGGTAGAATTGTCATGCGTCCGGTATAGGTGGTCCACTCATCTGTAAAATTATGTCCTAATTGCCAAGCATTGGGCTTATTATTTTGTGCAACCTCTATACGGGCATTACCTTCAATAGTTTTACCATCAATACTAAATTCCACAACATCGCCTATAACAATTCCATTGGCTTCAAGATCAATTGTAATAGAATACCGGGCCCAAGGTTGATTTTGATCCTCATTGGTTATTTCAAATATGCATCCTAAATCCAGATTAGATTCTACTATACTACCAGCAGTATCTAAACCGGCATCTAAACGACCATTTATCAATGTAATTTCATCGTTCAAGTTTACTAAAGTGTCATTACATTCAGGTTCTGGGACTGGATTCAATTCTTGTTTCTGAATAGTTAAATTATGAAACATAGCAGTACCTGTTGTTGCATTTGCATAATTGGAAAACAACCAGATATCTAACGTTGCAATATTTTCAGGTATTATGATTTCTTGTTCATACCTACTCCATTCCTCTGAAAACGTATGTCCCAACAGCCAGTTATTTGGCAAATTATCTTGGGCAATTTCTATTCTGGCATTCCCATTTAAACTTATACCATCTACCAATACATCCAATACATCACCTGCCTTGAAATTATTGGCTTCAAGATTGATGGATATGGTATATCTGGCCCAAGGCTGATTTTCATCTTCATTGGTTATTTCCAAAACACAATCCTCCCCTAATTCATCAATTTTAACACCTTGAGAAATATCCAAACCTGCTGTTAACTTTTCTTCTTCAATAACCAAATCTTCGTTTAATTTACTAAGGGGGGCATCACAAATATTATCAGGTTGCTCTATATCCTCAACTTTTTCTACCAATAGATTATCAAACAAAGCCGCACCTTTGGTCAAGGTTGCATAATTGGAATATAACCATATATCCAAGGTTTCTATATCGTTAGGAACCTCAATTATTTTGGAATATGTAGACCACTCATTGTCAAACGTGTGCCCTAGCAGCCAATTATTGGGTTTATTATCCTGTGCAACCTCTAGTCTTGCATTACCGCCATCACTTTTTCCATCTAAGCTGAACCTTATAAAATCCCCTGCCTTTATTCCCAAAGATTCTAGGTCCATGGTCAAAATATATCTTTCCCAAAGCCTACCATCCGTCAATGTAGCTATACGTAATGAACAATCGGAACCATTTGCATCTATTTCATCATTTTCTACCAGTAAATATTCATCATAATAGCTTCCATTTGGTAAAGGCAAAGCACTATTTAAATTTCTCAATTCATTTATACATTCCTCAACAGTAGCGGCAATAATATTTAAAGTAAATATTCTAGAGCATCCGGAACGCATGGTAAGTGTATAGTCTCCTTCATCCGCTATGACCACACTATCCATAACCAACACACCAGTTGTAACCAAACCGCTTGGAGTTGTTATGGTATAAAACGAATTGTCTTCTTCTGGTAAACCAATAGAAACAGTGCTACCTTCATCTACCACTGTAGATAATTCATTTTTTACCCAAGCACCTTCACCAATTTTAAATTGCGGCTCAATAGTGACATTGTCACAAAACTCAACAACCAATGATTTTGTACAATCTTCCGCTATTGCAAAAACATATTCACCTAAATCCGTAGATGATATACTTACAATATTCAGCTCTTGTTCAACTACATTTCCTTGTGGGGTAGTTATAGTATATGCTTGATCCGTATTATTTAACCTTAGCCATAATTCTTCCCCTTGAGCAATTGGCAAAGTGTCTTCATTTGCAGCAAACCAGGGACCATCACCAATTTTGAATTCTGGTTGAATTGACTCTACATCACAAACTATTTTCTCTATAACCTTAAGTTCTAAAGTAGCCTCACAACCCTGTTCCGTATTAAATGTATAAATACCTTCATCGTTCAACGTTAAACCGTCAATGGTATAATCCATTTTCACCACATCCCCATCTGGCAAGGTAATCGTAAATGTCTCTGTATTAGGTAGAATGCTTAGAATTAACTTAGTTCCTTCATCTAACTCCAAAACATCTTTTCCACTTCCCCATACCCCGTCTATTTGATACTCTTGAACAACACTATTTGCAGGACAACGATAATCCATTGACCATGTGGCAAAAAAATTAGAAATTACGTCCCCTACTTTTGAAAAATTTCCGGCTACATATAAATCACCATCTTCCTTAGAATAATTAATAGAATTAATTACCCCGTCCGTACCAACTTGCAATTCTTCACCTAATGGTTGCCAACCACCCAATTCTGACCATTTTGCAATATTATTTACGATAATGGTCTCAGATTTTTCATTACTGGCAAACACAAAATTACCTGCTACAAAAACCTCCTCATTATTTAACACAATAGCATTTACACTACCGCTTAAGCCATTACCTAAAGTTTCCCATTTACTGGTAGATAAATTCCACCTAGCAATTCTGTTTACAGTCTCACCAGAGGCAAGATTAAAGTTGCCACCAACGTATACAAAAGAATCATTTAAAGCCATTGCCTCCACAAAACCACTAGTACCATTGGCCAAAGTAGCCCATTCCTTACCGTTCCAAATAGCAATCCTTGGTGTGTTCTCTGTTCCTGCGGTATCAAAATTACCACCCACATAAACTAGGTCATTATCATCGATAACAATTTCCCTTACCTCATTGTTTAATCCGGCAACCAATGAACCAGAAGTCCTTAGCGCTTGCCATCCATTATCCCAAATTGCTATATTGTTTACCGTAACACCACCGGCATTGACAAAGGCACCACCAACATAGATCTTAGATTCAGAATCAACCGCTATTTTGGCAACCGCCCCACTTGTTCCCGAACCCAAAGCAGACCAGGTATTTCCGTTCCATAATGCAATATTATTAGCGGCCACACCATTTACGCTACTAAATGCACCGCCAATAATTAATTCTTTATTAGCATTCATGACAATAGTCTTTACCTCTCCATTGACACTACCCAGAGTACTTTTCCAACCGGTCTTTTTATTATAAATTCCAATATTGCTAGATGTAGACTCCCCTATACGGGTAAAAGCACCCCCAACATAGATATCATCTTCATTTTCATAAATACAATTAATTACCCCATTGGTACTTTCATTGATTGCTCTCCAAAAACCAATACCGTTCATATCCGATGGACCATTATCCACAGGTTCATCACCTCCAGAAATCTTGAAAATTTTTGCTGATGTACCGTAACTACTAAAATACATTTCCCCATTTTCATCCAATCCAAAACTAGAAACATATTCCCCATTCGTTCTAAAAAGCAAGGTATTAGCCACATTGTCAAGACCTTTACTCACATCCAACGCCCAAACCCTACCGGTAACGTAATCTGCATATATATACTTTCCCTTTATCAACGAATTTTCGCTTGTACCGTTATAAACATATCCGCCGGTAACGGATCGGTCTCCCAAAGAATGGTCATATTGAAATATTGGCTTTAAATCTTCCTTAGATGCCAATGCAGTGGAGGGCTTGTATATGACATTACCTTCTAACCTACTCCAGCCATAATTACCTCCATTTACAATATGGTTTATTTCCTCAAAACCATTCTGACCCACATCTGCACCCAAAAGCATGTCGCCATCAAATGAAAATTTCCATGTATTTCTAATTCCCCATGAATAGAGTTCATCCAATCCTGTTTTTCCTACTCTAGGATTATCATTTGGTATCTCGTAATTTCCATTAGGTAGGTCAGGATTATTCTCCAAAGGATTACTATTATCTAAATCCACATCTATTCTAAGGATACTTCCAAATATATTGTCAAGGTTTTGGGCATTACCCATAGGATCGCCGCCACCGCCACCATCACCAACGGAAATATATAAATACCCATCTGGCCCAAAAGCTATTTTACCTCCATTATGATTAGAATTGTTTTGATTTTTATCAAAACTGAAAATTTCTAACCTACTATTTTTATCGGCTCTATTTGGATTTGTTGCATCTACGGTATATCTGGCCAACACAATCTCTACCCCAACTCCAGGAACACTACTTTGTTGGGTATGATATATATAAAAGTATCCGTTGGAGCTATAATTTGGATGAAAGGCAAGACCCAGCAACCCTATTTCCTGACCAGAGGAAAAGCTTACAATATCCTCAATATTTAAAAATACAGAAGCCCTTTCTGTATCTGCAGAATTATCAAAAACCTTTATAGACCCTTGTTGTTCAACAACAAATAGCCTATTTGTACCATCATTGGCATTCTGAATTTCAACCGGGTATTGAAATTCCAATTTTGGAAAAGCCTCTTCATATGTTATTTTTTCTTGCGAAAAGCCACTTAAGGCAAAACTTAAAAACAATAGGAAATTAAGTAATAGTTTGTTCATAGGTTTGGGGTTAGGGATATTTAAGTTTTAATAAAACTTCGGTTAAACTCAAGATAACTACGGTTAAAAAGCATTATTGGACGCTTTTATTAATAATTTAGATAATATTTTCGATGTAATACAGACTACCGATGCTTATCTACCTTTCTCCTGACCCCATACATTTTTTTAAGATCGGTTTTAAAACGACCTTCAAATAGAACTTAATTTTTTCTAAATCATTACACCATTTGCCAAAAAAATTATCTTAAACTGTAACAAAGTAAAAATTACCATATCATTACATAAACCAATCACTTTTTGAGCCAACAAAGAGAACATATTGATAAGCTATTGCAATCCTGCATGGCCGGTAAACAAAGTGCACAGCTAGAAGTGTACAACAGGTATTACAGGGCTATGTACAATACGGCACTAAGAATTGTAAAGAATACTGCCCAAGCGGAAGATATAATGCAAGAATCGTTTTTAAGTGCATTTACGAAACTGCATTCTTTTAAAGGGGAAGTTACTTTTGGAGCTTGGTTAAAACGTATTGTGATCAACAATAGCATTTATCATTATAGAAAGCAACGAAAAAACAACGAAGTTGCTTTGGACGAAGTAATGTACAAGGTCGAAGATTATGACGGAATGGACCCCACTCATGTGTTTACGGAACTAAAGGCTCAAAAAGTGATGGAAACCATGAAGAATCTAAAGGAAAATTACAGAGTGTCTTTGACCTTACATTTAATTGAAGGTTATGATTATGAAGAAATGAGTGAAATAATGAATATCAGTTATGCCAATTGCAGAACCATGGTATCACGTGCAAAAGACAGTCTAAGAAAAAAATTAACAATAGCAAGCCAATGAAAAATGACAATATAGAAGATTTGTTTAATAAACTTCAAGGAAACTGGGATACCCAAGAACCCGAAGATGGGCACCATTTACGGTTTTTGGAAAAATTAAACGCCTCTAATGGTAATAAAACCTTAGTGACCAAAAAGAACAGTTCATGGATTACCATGACTTCTATTGCCGCTGCAATAGCGTTACTTATCACCGTGGGATTTTTTCAAATAAACGATCATAATTCAAAAGAAGAACAGGTTGCCCAAATTTCTCCTGAAGTTTCTAAAACACAGTTCTATTTTGCTAATCTAATAGAGGAGCAAGTAAAAGAATTGCATTCAGAGAAATCTCCGGAAACAGAGAAGATTATCAATGACACCATGCTACAATTACAAAAGTTGCAACAAGATTATACAAAAATGGAACAGGATCTTTTAAATGGAGGTAACAGTAAATTGATACTAAGTGCCATGATAAATAATTTTCAAACAAGAATTGAATTATTGAACGAAGTAATGTCCCAAATAGAAAATATTAAATCAATAAAAAATACATATGATGCGAACTATACTATATAAATATACATGTTTACTTTTTTTAGCATGCTCCTCTTATTTATCTGCCCATACTACAGATTTTGACGGTAAGCATACCAAGGAAAAAACCATAAAAAAAGAATTTAACGTTAATCCTGATGCATTGTTGAAAGTAAGCAATTCATACGGTAATTTAAATATTACCTCCTGGAACGAAAACCGCGTGGTCATTGAGGTCCATATAAAAACCAATGGTAACAACGAAGAAAAGGTTCAGAAAAAACTTGATGACATATCGGTAGAATTTGATGCTACACGTTCCAGAGTCTATGCAAAAACCATATTCAATAAGAGCAACAGTGGTTGGGGCTGGAGCTGGGGCAACAATAACAATGTAAATATGCAGATCAACTATACCATTAAAGTTCCCATAAAAAACAATGTGGACTTAAGTAATGATTACGGAAATATCATCTTGGACAGAATTGACGGACACGCCAAAATATCTTGTGATTATGGCCGTATGGAGTTAGGGGAATTACGAGGCAGAAATAATTACTTGAATTTTGACTATACTTCAAAATCAACAATTGGCTATATAAACAGTGGTGAAATTAGGGCGGATTATTCTGGTTTTACTATTGAAAAAGCAGGAGACCTTAAAGTAAATGCAGATTACACGAATGCAAGCATTGGCCTCATGAAAAACCTTGAATATGTTAGTGATTACGGCAATATGGACGTTGAAGAACTTAATTCCATAGATGGTAATGGCGACTATATTACGGTGAAATTGGGCTTGGTGCATGGAGATGTGTCCATCGTTTCCGACTATGGATCTATTAGAATAGACGAACTTGCTGCGGACGCGGGCAATGTAAGCATACAATCTGATTATACAGGAATAAAAATAGGGTACAATCAACAGTATAATTTTGATTTTGATATTAATACCAGTTACGCCGGTGTTAGTGGCAAGGATGACTTTACGATCAATATCAGCGTAGAAAAATCTTCCAACAAACATTATAAAGGGTTCTATGGAACAAAAGGCAGTGGAAATACCATTACCATAACCAGTGATTATGGAGGAATAAACTTTAATAAAAAATAACCAATCAATTAAAAATGAACATTATGAAAAAACTAATAATTATAGTAGCTGTAGGAATTTTTTCCTACTCCTGTTCCGCCCAGTGGGGGAAAACTATAAAAGGAAACGGTAACAATGTCACTATAGAAAGGACTACAGGCGACTATGATGGTGTAGCGGTCTCTGGCTGGTTTGATGTTGACCTGGTAGCTGGCAATGAAGGTGAAATTACGTTACGAGGAGAAGAAAATTTATTGGAATATATCATTACCGAAGTAAATAACGGTAAATTGGTTATTAAGACGGAAAAAGGGGTGAATTTAAAGACCAGCAACTGGAAATCCGGAATTCATATAACCGTTTCCGTAGAAGAGATAAGTTCCGTAACCATGTCCGGCTCTGGGGATATTGTAGGAAAGACAACGCTCAGCGCTGATAATTTTAGCACGGCAATGTCCGGATCAGGTGATATTACCCTTGACCTTGATACCAATAGTTTATCTGCTACCATGTCAGGATCAGGAGATATGTCCTTAAGCGGCAAAACCACAGATTTTAAAGCCACCATATCTGGCAGTGGAGATATAGAGGCTTACTCCTTAGATGCGGACCATGTAAATGCTACCATATCTGGTTCGGCAGATATACAGGTAACCGCAAAAGAATCCATCAAAGCTAGAGTTTCAGGATCCGGGGATATAAGTTATAGAGGAAATCCAAAAAAAATAGATACCAAAACCTCTGGTTCCGGTGATATTTCCAGAGGATAAAAGAATAATCAAAATAGCGAACAATCACGATTAAAAGGCTCTTATTGGGGCCTTTTATTTTTCCTTTACCCTGACCAATAGGAACATTCCCACCAAGAAAAAAACGCCTAAAAATATGATAGAGCTTCTCATACTACCTGTTCCTTGAGCAATAGCACCATAAATAAAGGTGCCGATAATTATCCCAATTTTTTCAGCTACATCATAAAAACTAAAGAAAGACGTAGTATCTGTGGTATCAGGTAAAAATTTTGAATAAGTAGACCTGGACAATGCTTGAATGCCCCCCATAACCAAACCTACGCATCCCGCCGCAATATAAAAGTCCGTGGGTGTTATTACAAAATAGGCATAGATACAGATGCATACCCATAATGCATTGATGACAATCAAAGTCTTTATATTCCCATATAATTCTGACGCCTTGGCCGTTAGTGTAGCCCCCAAAATGGCCACTAATTGTATGACCAAAATACTAATGATCAGCCCTGTAGTACGTTCAGCATCCGTACCCCATGCAATTTCTTCCTCTCCAAAATATGTTGCTATGAGCATCACGGTCTGTACCGCCATACTATAGACAAAAAACGCCCCTAAATACCTTTTTAACCTTACTTGTTCCCCAAGTTCATTCCAAACTTGTTTCAGTTCCCTAAACCCATTTAATACTATATTGGTCCTCTTACCCGCTTTCTTATAACCTTGAGGAAGGTAATAAAAGCTATATTGGGCAAATAAAACCCACCAAATACCAACGGTTACAAAGGAATATTTCATCGCCTTTATTTCAGCTGCACCAGATTCATCCGTGGTAATACCAAATACCTCTGGACGCATTACCATGGCCAGATTAAACAATAACAATAACACACTACCAACATAACCTAAAGTAAACCCCTTTGCACTAATGGCATCTTGCTGTTTTGGAAAAGCTACATCTGGTAGGTAAGAATTATTAATGGCAAAACTCACCCAAAAACCTACAAGACCAAAAAAATAGCATAGTAAACCAAAATATATATTTTCCAATGAGAACCAATAAAGTCCTACACAGGAGAGTCCGCCCAAGTAGCAGAAAAATTTCATGAACACCTTTTTGTTCCCTAAATAATCCGCAATACCGGAAACCAAAGGTGTTAATATGGTAATACAAACAAAGGCTAAGGATGTGGTATAACTAATTAAAGGTGCCCTAGCAATCTCACCCCCAAACACAGTTACCTTCTCAATACCGGCAACTCTAAATAAAGCTCCATAAAAAATAGGGAATACCGCAGAAGATATCACCAGACTATATACTGAATTTGCCCAGTCATAAAAGGCCCAAGCATTCAACAATTTTTTACTCCCTTTTAAAACTAGTGTCTTTGTCATAGAAAAATATAAAGCCGTTCATTGCTGAACGGCTTCAATATACAATAATCAGTTTATTTTTTACCTAAATGTGGTCACTCCAAATTTTGCAGCTTCTTCCTTCGCTAAAGGAGCCCAAGCCGTTAAGTTATTGATTCTTGTATCGTTGGATGGGTGAGTACTCATAAATTCCGGCGGAGATTGGCCTCCACTGTTCGCCTTCATTCGTTTCCATAATTTCGCAGCTTCATAAGGGTCATACCCGGCAATTGCCATAATCTGCAAACCAATTCTATCTGCTTCTGTTTCATGACTCCTGCTAAAAGGCAACATGACACCTACCTGTGAACCAATTCCGTATGCCTGATTAAAAAGATTTCTTTTTTGCTCGTCCTGTATGGCAATGTTCCCGGCAACCGCACCAACTTGTTGTAACGTGCCCGCGCTCATTCTCTGCGCACCATGGTCTGCCAACGCATGGGCTACCTCATGGCCCATAACTACCGCAACACCCGTTTCTGTCTGTGTAATAGGCAATATACCGGTATAAAAAACTATTTTTCCACCGGGCATACACCATGCATTTACCGTTTCATCATTTACAAGATTATACTCCCATTTATAATCCTTCAAATAGCCCGGGTATCCGTTTGCGGACAACCAACGCTCTGCTGCTGCAGAAATTCTTTGCCCTACCTTGGTGATCATTTGTGCTTCGCTAGTGCCTTTTACAACTTTATTTTCTGTGAGAAATTGATCATACTGGGCAAATGCAGTAGGGAAAATTTGACTATTAGGATAAAAGTTCAATGTTTTTTGACCCGTGAACGGATTTACTTTACATGCTGAAACGCCTATAAAAACAGCAATTATTAATATTATTTTTTTCATTTTCAAAATTTATGGTTAATGTTTTTCAAAATACAAAGTTATTCATTTCCTGTAATGTGCAATAAAGTAAAGTTTTTGTCTATTCGTAATACATGGTCACTCTCCACCAACAGACAATCTAATTCCATTTCCTCATTATCTACCATTACACTGGTAATCGTAAACGGTAAACCATAAAAACATATCTTAATGTACTGATAATCCGTTTCAAAATCACCATCTTTAAATAGTTGTATGGTTAAGGAATTGTCTTTTCCGGTCAGCTTAAAATTGCTTAATGCATATCTTCCTTTTTTATAATCATAACCGTTAGCAGCATCTTCATAGACTTCAGATGTTTCTGTTCCTTCCTTATAATAAACATCTAACAATAGCTCTTCTAATTTTTTTTCTCCTACAAATTGCTGTACCGGATATTTTGGAATAATGGCACCCGCTTTTACGAATACAGGTATTTTATCCAACTGGGCAATGACCCACTTTTCCTTACCGCCCTCTACTTGTTCCTGGGTCCAAAAATCATACCAATTTCCCCGTGGTATGTACAACCTTCGCCCTTGGGCGTTAGGCTCCTGTATGGGACAGACCAATATTTTTTCCCCAAAAATAAACTCATCCGTTCTAAAATGTGTCTGGCTATCCTCCTGATCAAAAAACACCAGCGATTGTATCATTGGTAAATTTTCTTTTGAATACTTGTAGAACATCGTATATAGATACGGTAAAAGTTGATATCGTATTTCAATGAACTTTCTTACCACTTCCGTAATCTCATTTCCAAACGACCATGGTTCCTGATCACCATGATCCCCGCTAGAATGCACCCTGCAAAATGGATGAAAGATTCCCAATTGTATCCACCTTGCAAAAAGTTCTCCATCGGGTTGTTCTGCAAATCCGCCAATATCTGACCCTACAAATGAATACCCGCTTAAACACATACGTTGTATTTGCACGTTGGCAATCCATAAATGCTCCCAAGTAGCCACATTATCACCGGTCCATGTAGATGAATAGCGCTGTGTACCTGCAAAAGCCGCTCTTGTAATTACAAAAGGTCTTAAAGGATAAACATATTTTTTTACCCCTTCATAGGTTGCCCTTACCATTTGCATTCCATATACGTTATGGGCCTTTCTATGTGTACATGGATAGCCGTCATAATTGTGCCGAGTATCTAATGGGGCCGTTTTAGAAGGCACTTCCATTACGGCGGGTTCATTCATATCGTTCCATACGGCATGAACCCCTAGCTCCGTCATAAATTCCTTATACAGTTCTGCCCACCATTCCCTTACTTCGGGGTTGGTAAAATCGGGAAAATTACACTCTCCGGGCCATACCTTACCATGCATTAACGGCCCATCTCCACGTTTGCAGAAATAATCATTTTCCAATGCTTCCTTATATACCCAATAATCACGATCTACCTTTATGCCCGGATCGATCATGACGACCGTTTTAAATCCATCTTCCTCTAGTTCCGCAATCATACGTTTTGGGTCGGGAAAATGATTTTTATCCCACGTAAAGCATTTAAAACCATCCATATAATCAATATCAAGATATATGGCATCACACGGTATTTGCAGTTGTCTAAACTGTTCCGCTATTTCTTTTACATTACTTTCCGGATAATAACTCCATTTAGATTGGTGAAAACCTAATGCCCACATAGGCGGCAATTCTGGCGTCCCTGTTAGACTGGAATAGGAACTGACTACCTTTGACATTTCTGGACCAAAAATGAAATAATAGTTCATTTCGCCACCATCTGCCCAAAAGCTAGTTACATTTCTTCGCTCTTGTGAAAAATCAAAACTCGTTCTAAAGCTATTGTCAAAAAATATTCCGTACGCGTTACCTTTTGTTAGCCCTACATAAAATGGTATTGCCTTATAAAGGGGGTCTTGCTCTTTGGCATATGCAAATTGGTCCGTAACCCAATTTTCTACCTTTTTACCCTTTAAATTGCTATGCATGGCCTTATCTCCCATGCCGTAGAAACTTTCGCCTGTTTGGGTAATCTTGCTCATTTTTACGGTATTGCCGCCGTATTCATAATTTTCTTCCCAATGAAAACCCAATTCATCTTCATTGATTATGTTTCCGTGCAAGTCTGAAATTTGAATACGCAAGGTCATTTTATCTACCAAGACACTCAGTCTAGCCGTAGTAATGATGTACTCCGTATTGTTTTCTACAATCTCTAATTTGCTATAACCCATTGTACCTTCTGGGTCTATGGCATAGGAAAAATCAGGTTCAAAAATGTGGTTTACTGCATATCTAAACCTAAATACGCTACCTCTTAAAATGGTTATTTGCAACACTACCCCGTTGGCCGTAGTAAAGTATAACTTATCCGTATCTTGGGTAAACTCTACTATATGATTGGGATAAAGATTGCCTTTATATTCAAGTTCGGTATTTGTTATCATGAAATGGTATTAAAAGATATCAAAAACAGCAATCATAAACTTTCTATGAAAAGCTATTAAGGTCCTCTATTATTTTATAATCACCATACCCAATGGCGGAATAGTTATTTCAATAGATTTGCTATGCCCATGTGCGGACTTGGTTACCGTTTTAATCGTTTTATTAACGTTACCGCCACCACCGTATTGTACATCATCACTATTTAAAACTTCTTTTAGCTTTCCTTTTTTGGGTATGCCGATCCTATATTTTTCGCGTGGAATTGGGGTAAAATTACACGCAATTATCAAATCATTTTCCTCATCATGACCTTTACGTACGTAGGTTAAAATAGAATTTTCATGATCACTATAATCTATCCACTGAAAACCTTCTGGACTAAATTGTTTTTCATAAAGTGCCGGAGAATTTTTATAAAAGTGGTTTAAATCCTTCACAAAGCGTTGTATACCTAAATGACCGTCATACTGCAATAAGTGCCAATCTAAACTTTGTTCAAAATTCCATTCTGCAGTTTGCCCAAATTCACCCCCCATAAACGTTAATTTGGTACCCGGATGAGTAAACATATACCCAAACAGCAATCTTAAATTGGCAAATCGTTGCCATTCATCTCCCGGCATTCTATATACCAATGACTGCTTACCGTATACCACCTCATCATGTGAAAATGGCAACATAAAATTTTCGGTAAAGGCGTAGGTCATACTAAAGGTGATATCATTTTGATGATGCCTTCTGTAAATGGGTTCTTTTTGGAAAAATTGTAAGGTGTCGTGCATCCAGCCCATCATCCATTTCATTCCAAATCCTAAACCTCCATGTTCCACAGGTCTGGAAACCCCAGAAAATGCGGTTGACTCCTCTGCTATGGTCTGTACACCTTCATAATTGGTATATACCGCTTCATTCAATTCCTTGATAAACGAAATGGCTTCTAAATTTTCGTGTCCGCCATAAATATTTGGCTCCCACTCCCCATCTTCCCTAGAATAATCTAAATATAACATAGACGCTACGGCATCTACCCGTAAGCCATCTACATGAAATTGGTCTAACCAGAAAAGTGCATTACTGATCAAAAAGGCCCGGACTTCATTTCTGCCATAATTAAATATCAAGCTTTTCCAATCATTATGGTAACCTTTTCTTCTATCTGGATGTTCATATAAATGAGATCCATCAAAATAACCAAGTCCGTGGGCATCTTCTGGAAAATGGGAAGGCACCCAATCTAACAATACCCCAATATCATTTTGATGAAAAGTATCTACCAATAATTTAAACTCTTCTGGCGGACCAAATCTTGAGGTTGGCGCAAAATAACCTGTTAATTGATATCCCCAAGAAGGGTCATACGGATACTCCATAACGGGCATAAACTCTACATGGGTATAGCCCATTTCCTTAACATAGGACACTAAATCATTCGCCAGCTCCTTATAGGTCAAAAATTTATTCTCTTTATTTTTTTTCCATGAGCCCAAATGCACTTCATAAACGGAATATGGCCGATCAAGACCGTTTTTATCCTTCCTATACCCCATCCACTCCTTATCTTTCCATTGGTGATCGGAGGTCCAAATAATAGATGCGGTATTTGGCGGGTGCTCGCTATATCTTGCAAACGGGTCTGCCTTTTCTGTCCAAACATCGTTTATTGTTGATTGTATCTTATATTTATAGATTTCACCCTTTCCTATATTAGGTATAAATCCTTCCCAAATACCACTGGCATCCCACCTAACGTTTAAACGGTGTTCATCTGCATTCCAACCATTAAAATTTCCTATTACCGAAACGGACTTGGCACTTGGGGCCCAAACCGCAAAATATGTGCCCTCTACGCCATCTAAGGTTAAAAGGTGTGATCCCAGTTTTTCATATAGCCGATAGTGCTTACCGCTTTTAAATAAATTGATATCAAAATCGGTAAATAATGAGTGAACTTGGACGTTAGCCATATTATCGCTTATTTTTTTTGTAAAGCTAAACAACTTATGAAGATTGCCTACAAGCTTTGATAATTGTTAAAATTATAAATGTTAATATCCGATTTATATATTACATTACCAAAATTGGAACGCTTTTTGAAATAGAACTTCAAAATAAATTCTTTAACTGGTTAACATACATAATTATGAGAAAAATAAATTTATTATTAGGAGCATTTTTGGCCATATTCTTTATTTCGTGCGAAGGTCCGCAAGGCCCTCCTGGCTTGGATGGGTTTGATGGAGCGAACGGTGAGGACGGAATTAATATTCTTGGACAAGTGGTAGACATTGAAGGATCATTTACACTTGACAATGATTATTCCATATTTTATGAATTTCCACAAAGTATAGAGGTTTTTGAAACCGATGTTGTCCTTGTCTATATACTTTGGGACCAAACCGAAGACGATAACGGAGAGCCTGTGGATATATGGAGGTTGTTGCCACAAACAAGAATTTTAGATCAGGGCTTATTGCAATATAACTATGATTATACATTTTTTGATGTTAACATATTTCTAGAATCAGATTTTGACCTTGAAACACTACAACCTGGTGACACTGACAATCAAGTATTTAGAATTGCGGTTTTACCCGCAGAATCCACAACAGGTAAATTAGATACTTCTAATATTACTTCTGTAATGGCACATTTGGGCATTAACGAGGAAGATGTTCAGAAAATACAAGTAGACTAATTTTTAGTTAAGTAAAGTATTAAAACTAAAATGCCTCTGAATTCTTTTCAGAGGCATTATTTTTGTAATCAGATCAAACCTAAAACCTTTTTAGTTTCTTTACGTATCTATAACACTGAAAGGAGATACTATTTTAACGACTAAAATAAAAAACAGTAAAATGAGATTACATTATATCTGGGCCATAATGGTGCTACTTACAAGTTGCAAAGGCAATTCACAAGAAAAAAAAGAAACATCCCCAAAGCAAGCCGAACAAAAAAAAGAATTCAAAATTCAGAAGACAAAAGCTGAATGGAAAAAGGAATTGACCGATGCGCAATACTATGTACTTAGAGAAGCGGCTACAGAGAACCCTTTTACCAGCGAATTGTTAGACAATAAGGAAAAAGGCACGTATGTCTGTGCAGCCTGTTCCACCCCTTTGTTTAAAAGTGAAACCAAATTTAAATCGGGCACAGGGTGGCCAAGCTTTTACCAAGAAATTGAAGGCAACGTAGCTTATGAGAAAGATTATAAATTTAATACGATAAGAATAGAAGAACACTGTGCCACATGTGGTGGACATTTAGGTCATGTGTTTGAGGATGGGCCAGAGCCAACAGGTCTTAGACATTGCATAAACGGGGTAGCCTTGAAGTTTGTGCCGGAAAAATAAACCAAATTACCAACGGTCAAAATTAGTAAAGACCGGCATGCCAACTATGATATATATCTAATAACATAGCCTACAGTTACATACCTACCGCAATTACAGTATTAACGTCATATTTTTAAAACGTTTTACAAAATCCCGTTTTGGTTTTGTACTTTTGCCCTTCAATTTCAAACATCAAAAAAATCAAAATATGAGCACTTTCGACATTATTGTTTTAGGTAGTGGTCCAGGAGGATATGTTACTGCAATTAGAGCTTCACAATTAGGGTTTAAGACCGCCATTATTGAAAAAGAAAGTCTAGGCGGTGTTTGCTTAAATTGGGGATGTATTCCTACCAAAGCCTTACTGAAGTCAGCACAGGTATTTGAATACCTAAAACATGCCGATGATTATGGGATCAAGGTAGATAATGTGGACAAGGATTTTGATGCTGTTGTAAAAAGGAGCCGTGGCGTTGCCGAAGGAATGAGCAAAGGTGTCCAGTTTTTGATGAAAAAAAATAAAATCGAGGTTATTAAAGGCTACGGAACCCTAAAACAGGGCAAGAAAATTTCCGTTAAGGCCGAAGATGGGTCCGTAACTGAGTACAGTGCCAACAATATCATCATTGCCACCGGGGCAAGAAGTCGTGAGCTTCCAAGCCTTCCGCAAGACGGTAAAAAAATCATTGGCTATAGGGAAGCAATGACCTTGGACAAGCAACCTAAGAAAATGATCGTAGTAGGTAGTGGTGCCATAGGTATAGAATTTGCATATTTTTATAATTCTATGGGCACAGAGGTTACCGTAGTTGAATACTTACCTAATATAGTACCCGTAGAGGATGAGGACGTATCCAAACAACTGGAAAGAAGCTTTAAAAAAGCAGGTGTAAAAATAATGACCTCAGCAGAAGTTACTTCTGTAGATACCTCTGGAGATGGAGTAAAAGCTACCGTAAAAACCGCTAAAGGTGAGCAAATCCTTGAAGCAGACATTGTACTTTCTGCAGTAGGTATTAAAACAAATATTGAAAATATTGGATTGGAAGATGTTGGTATTGCCACTGATCGCGATAAAATTCTTGTGAACGATTTTTATCAAACCAATATCCCTGGATACTATGCCATAGGTGATGTTACCCCAGGTCAGGCATTGGCACACGTAGCCTCGGCAGAAGGTATTATCTGTGTAGAAAAATTAGCGGATATGCATGTTGAGCCTTTGGATTATGGAAACATACCAGGATGTACATACTGTTCACCGGAAATTGCCTCTGTAGGGTTAACCGAAAAGCAGGCCAAAGAACAAGGGTTAGACATTAAAGTTGGTAAATTTCCTTTTTCCGCAAGTGGAAAAGCGAAAGCCTCTGGTGCATCTGACGGTTTTGTAAAAGTAATATTCGACGCAAAATATGGCGAATGGTTAGGATGCCATATGATCGGTGCCGGTGTTACCGATATGATTGCAGAAGCTGTTTTAGGACGTAAATTGGAAACTACAGGTCATGAAGTCCTAAAGGCGGTGCATCCACACCCAACTATGAGTGAAGCGGTAATGGAAGCCGTAGCCGCAGCTTATGATGAAGTAATTCACCTTTAATCAAAAAATTTAATTTAATAAGGCATGTTAAAATTATTTCGAGCAACGGCAATTTTAGAAGGAATCTCCTATTTGGCGTTGTTCGGAATAAGTATGCCCTTAAAGTATTGGGCAGAAATTCCAGGACCCAATAAAATTATAGGCAACGCACATGGTATATTGTTCATTGCCTATATTATCTTAACCGTAATTGTGGGACTCAAATATAAATGGAGCTTTAAAAAACTATTGATTTTTGGCATTGCATCCCTACTGCCATTTGCTACATTTTATGTGGAAGAAAAATACCTAAGAAAGGAAGATTCCTTTCAACACTAATCTGAAATAGTGAACTTGTAAATTTTTCCATCAAAACTACACACATAAAGCTCTTTATCCGCATCTTCTCCAAAAGAGGAAATACTTAGACCAGATTCCATTAACAATTGGTTATTGCCAGATTTATCCAACGCCCATACCCTACCGGAAATAAAATCACCATAGACATAATACCCCTGTAATTCCGACACATTTGTTCCTCTATACACGTACCCACCTGTAACGGATTTATCATTATTCTCATGTCCATATTCAAATAATGGAAGTATTGTTCCATTTGTAGAACAATCAGCATCGTTATAACATGAGGTACCTTCTAAAATATTCCAACCGTAATTACCGCCTTTTTCTATAAGGTTTATTTCTTCTTTTTGGCCTTGACCCACATCACCTGCCCAAATAGTGTTATCCTGGGCATCAATACTAAATCTCCAAGGGTTTCTTAACCCGTAAGCAAAAATTTCTGGACGGGCATTTTCAGTATCTACAAAAGGATTGTCAGAAGGTATGGCATACTCCAGCCCCTCATTTTGGTTATTGACATCTATTCGTAAAATGGCACCCAAAAGGTTCTCCAAATTTTGGGCATTACCGCTTGGGTCACCAGCCCCACCACCATCACCTGATGCAATATATAAGTAACCATCAGTACCAAAGGCCAATTGCCCACCGTTATGGTTGGTTTCCGGTTGGGGTATACGCAAAAGTACAGTTTCACTTGTATCATCTACCCGGTTCTCATCACTATCCGAGACCTTGAACCTTGAGACTACCGCCTCGGCTGCATTTGGGGTATAACACACATAAAGAAACCCGTTGGTGCTGTAATCTGGATGAAAAGCCAATCCTAATAGTCCCAACTCGTTTTCAGTGGCAATGTTTCCGGAAAGGTCTAAAAAAGTAGTCGCTTCTGTTACGGCCTCATCATTATTAAATACTTTTATCATTCCGTCTTTTTCAACAACAAAAATACGATTGCTACCGTCTGTAGGACTTTGAAGATCTAACGGCTTATTGAAGGTTAAATTAGAAAATGCATTTGTAAGTTCTACGGTATTCTGCGGAATTGGTGTAAGGGCCAAATCAGTTTCATCACTACATGAGAAACTTAAAGCAGATATGATGCCAGCAAATAAAATACCTAATCTTTTCATAGTAGTCATTATTTACTACTATGTACGTAATACCAGATTTGAACAGATGTTAAAGAAAGCTAATATTTATTCCTTTAGAAAACTTTGAATGGCCAGGTCATAACTTTTGAGCCCAAAACCTAATATTACTCCGTTGGCACCGGCAGAAATATAGGAAACATGTCTAAAATCTTCCCGTTGATGGGTGTTGGATATATGGACTTCTACAACAGGAGCCTCTACTGCCTTTACAGCATCACCAATACCAACAGAAGTATGTGTATATGCTGCTGCATTTAAGACAATGCCATCATAAGAAAAGCCTGTTTCCTGAATTTTGGAAATTATCTCCCCCTCAATGTTAGACTGAAAATATTCTAATTCCACGTCCTTAAACCTAAATTGAAGCTTTGTAAAATAATCCTCAAAAGTTTCTGCACCGTACACTTCCGGTTCTCTTTTTCCCAATAAATTTAAATTTGGGCCATTGATAATGATAATCTTCATGTACCAAAAGTAACAAATGTTGCTCTAACTATACGTAAGAAATGGTATAAGTATACCTGCAGAAATTGCAAGAAAATTTAACGACGGGTTCTATACTTTGGCTCAAAATTATACACTAAGCCCAAAGTAATGGTGGACCATTTGGCCTGGTCTAAATTTATATTGGTGTAAGAAAGATTTACTTCTGAACTTGAACTTGTTAAATAAGCTATGGTTGGCCTATAATAAACCCCGCCATCATTACCATCATTTATTCCCATGGCCCATCCTGCATTACCACCAAAAGAAAAAGAATTGGACGTCCAGAAACGAACACCTACCGATAGTGGTAAAAATTGAACGGCCTCCAAATCGGAAAGCGCTATAGTGGACTGGTATTTTTCTGCAAAACCGTGAATATAACCAACCGCCGGACCTATGTCCACCACTTCTCCCAACGGGTACATATAAGAAGCGTCTGCCCCTAGCACAACACTTACCGCATCATTAAATTCATTTAACGGTAATCCTGCCTGTACACCCAATTTAAATCCTTCCTGTGCACTTAATTGAAATACCGTTAACACAAAGGAGATGATTATGCCTACTTTTCTCATATGTAATTTATTGATTTTGCTATGTCTTGAACGTTTTCTCATGCATATTATTATATCCGATCCGGTCCAAGCTTTGTACATGCCATAAATTATCAAGATGATTATCTTTAAGCCATGATTTGGAAACATGCCCTTAAAGACTATACGGTTTATTTAAAATTGGAGAGAGGTCTATCTGACAATTCTATACAGGGCTATACAAGGGATATAGAAAAATTAATGATTTTTTTAGATACCAGGTCCATCACCATTGGTCCTTTAGAGATAGATAAGGCTACGGTGCAGCAGTTTGTGTATGAAGTTGCTAAGGTAGTTAACCCTAGGTCGCAAGCACGAATTATATCTGGGCTCAAAAGTTTTTTCTCCTATCTAATTTTTGAGGATTACAGAAAAGATAATCCTATGGATTTAATTGAATCTCCTAAAATAGGCAGAAAATTACCAGATACTTTAGCCGAAAAGGAAATAGACCATCTAATTGGTGCCATAGACCTTGGTACACCAGAAGGGGAACGCAACCGTGCAATTTTAGAAACCTTATACGGATGCGGTTTACGGGTTTCTGAACTAATTAACCTGAAGATATCCGATTTATTTTTTGAGGAAGGCTTTATCAAGGTTACCGGAAAAGGAGACAAACAACGCTTTGTGCCAATTAGTTCTGTAAACATGAAATACATCAATATTTATAGAAATGAAATTAGGGTTCATTTAAATATAAAAGAAGGATTTCAGGATATACTGTTTTTGAACAGAAGAGGGAGACAACTTACACGAGCCATGATATTTACAATCGTAAAAAACTTGGCCCAAGAAACGGGATTACAGAAAAATATTAGTCCGCATACTTTTAGACATTCATTTGCAACCCATTTATTGGAAAATGGTGCAGACCTACGGTCCATTCAACAAATGCTGGGCCATGAAAGTATTACCACCACAGAAATTTACATGCATGTTGACCGTTCTCATTTGGCCGATGTTATGAACACATATCACCCTAGAAAGGAATATTAAAATTTCCACTTGCTACCAACGGTATACACTGACGGCATTTCTATTAAGGTCTCTCCAAACATGCCTATATTACTTTTTTTTAACTGCACATTACTTTTAACCTCTATCATAAAATTTTCATTTACATCATAACCTGCCCCCGCCACAAAACCCAAACGATATGGGGCATTCAAGAGCTCATGCCGTTCAGTAGCTACCTCAACATCCATACCGGATAGAAGGTAAAATTTCTCATTTATGTACCCTTTACCTATAATAGAAGACCTAAACCTCTCCGTATACATATACGTATCATAAAACCCCTGAAGCTCTAATTGTATGCCATTTAAACCATATAGGACCATGAAAGATTTATGTACATCATTATTGGCCGATATGGGATATGAATGACCTGTAATTGAAAAACCAGATAAATTTGATAGGGAATTGGAAACCGGTTGTTCTTCTGTGATTTGAGCAATAATAGAACCAATGGAAAATAATAAGCAGCTCAATAAAATTCCAAGGCTATGAAGTTTCATTTCTGATGGATTTTACTTTGAAGTTACCTTTATTTCAACAAGTAAAAAAAATCTTATAAAAATTTTAACTGTCTATAAATTAACCCACTACATTCCATGACCGGCTGTTCATTAATCCTTAAACTGACTATAATCTCTTTTGTAGGGACGAATTATTAACCTTGCTTCCCTATCAAACCTAATATAATTATAGACCCAATTAATGAACACAACCATTCTATTTCTAAAACCTATAAGAAAGAAAAGATGTACGAACATCCATACAAACCAAGCAAATACTCCTTGAAAACGATAGCCTTTTATATCACAAACCGCTTTATTTCTGCCAATGGTAGCCATACTACCCTTATCATTATAAATGAAAGGGGTCATAGGTTGATGTTCCAAAAGCTTAACTAAATTTTCCCCTAGCAACTTACCTTGTTGAATTGCCGGCTGTGCCACCATAGGATGTCCACGTGGATGGTCTTCCGTAACCATACAGGCTATATCGCCAATGGCAAAAATTTCCGGATAGCCAACTACTTGGTTAAATTCATTTACCTTAATTCTATTTCCGCCGGCCAGTACATCTGCCACATCCATCCCCTTTACCATTGCTCCTTTTACCCCAGCGGCCCAAACTACTGCAGCGGACTGGAAAACGAGATCTGTCTTGGTGGTAACCGTTTTACCATCATAACCCGTAACACGAACACCTTTCCAAACCTGTACGCCCAACTCTTCTAAAAAGTCCTCCGCTTTTTTAGAAGCTTGATTACTGAAACCCGGTAAAAGACAATCACCTCCTTGAACAATATTTATTTGCGCCCTTCTGGTATCCAGGTCAGGATAATCTTTTGGCAAAATTCCTTTTTTAATCTCTGCCAATGCACCGGCAAGTTCCACACCTGTTGGTCCGCCGCCAACAATAACAAAATTCATTAGAGCATCACGCTCATGGTAGTCATCTGTCAAAAGTGCTTGCTCAAAATTCTCCAAAATCAAACTTCTTAGATTTAGGGACTGTGGAATAGATTTCATAGACATGGCATGACGTTCTATTTCTCCATTTCCAAAGAAATTTGTTTCTGAACCGGTGGCAACTACCAAATAATCATAGGTGAGCTCACCAATATTGGTTTTGATTTTTTTATGTGCAGGTTCAATTTCAGAAACTTCCGCTAATCGGAAATAAAAATTATCATAGCCAATAAGCACTTTACGTAACGGGTATGCTATAGAGTCCGGCTCCAGACCTCCTGTTGAAACTTGATATAACAAAGGTTGAAATGTATGGTAGTTGTTCTTATCCAACAACACTACCTGTACTTCTTGTTTACTTAATTTCTTTGCGAGGGAAACTCCTCCAAAACCACCACCTATAATTACAATTCTAGGATAGCTTGAAAGTGGTATGTTCATAGTTTTTTACTTGATGGCTAAATTAATCAAATGCACTACTACTTTAAAATAATATTCTGTTTTTAGTATCTTTAAGGCTTAACTCAAATAACTAAACTCATGCGAAAAACCCTTATTTTATCGGTATTACTTAGCGTTACCTTAATTTCTGTTAACGCCCAGAAAAATGAAAAAGAAGTACTTCAAAAATTAGAGCAAAAAAGTGAGGATTACGGAACCATAGCTCAAAAAATTTGGAATTTCGCAGAAATGGGCTACCAAGAGGAAAAAAGTGCAGGACTGCTTCAAGAAACCTTAAAGGACGCAGGCTTTAGTATTACAAAAGGTGTTGCCGGTATTCCTACCGCCTTTATTGCGGAATATGGAAGCGGAAGTCCGGTTATTGCCATTTTGGGTGAATATGACGCCTTACCAGGGCTCTCCCAAAAGGCGGTGGCGGTAAAAGAATCTGCCAACAAAGCGGCGGGCCATGCTTGTGGCCACCATCTTTTTGGTACCGCTTCCACGGCAGCAGCCATATCTACCAAAGAATGGCTGGCAGCCAATAACATGCAAGGAACTATACGCTTTTACGGAACACCGGCGGAAGAAGGCGGTTCAGGAAAAGTATATATGGTACGTGAGGGACTATTTAACGATGTAGATATTGCCTTGCACTGGCACCCGGGAGCACAAAATGCAGCAAGTGCAGGTGCCGCTTTGGCCAATAAGTCCGCTAAATTCCGTTTTCATGGAGTTTCTGCGCATGCCGCGGGCTCACCTGATAAAGGACGTTCTGCCCTAGATGGCGTAGAGGCAATGAATATCATGGTCAATATGATGCGTGAACATATTCCACAGGAAGCTAGAATACACTATGTAATAACCGCTGGTGGAAAAGCGCCCAATGTGGTGCCGGACTTTGCAGAAGTATATTATTATGCACGACACAATTCACGTAATGTAGTCATTGATATTTTCGATAGAATGGTAAAGGCTGCAGAAGGTGCGGCATTGGGTACGGGAACTACCATGGACTATGAAATGATCGGTGGCACACACGAACTGTTGCCCAACCTTACATTGCAAAAACTTGTGCATGATAACTTATCTGAAGTTGGAGGTATTGAATATACGGAAGAAGAGAACATTTTTGCGGATAAGATTGCCAAAACACTGGGAAAAGAAAAGGCGGACCTTGCCGTAGCAAAAAACATTCAACCCTATAAAACCGAAGCAAGGGCATATGGCTCTACCGATGTAGGCGATGTTAGCTTTACGGTACCTACCGTTGGCTTTGGTACGGCTACATGGGTGCCGGGCACTCCTGCGCATAGCTGGCAAGCTGTAGCTGCCGGAGGAACCTCTATTGCGAACAAAGGAATGATGGTAGCCGCAAAAACCTTGACCAAAACGGCCATGGACCTATTCAAGGACAAAAAATTGGTAGAACAGGCCAAAACGGAGTTTTTGGAAAAAAGAGGTGCGGATTTTAAATATATTCCACTCTTAGGTGTTCGGGCTCCCGCATTGGATTACAGAAACTAATATTTACGCTTACTTTATAGAAAATGTCCGTGGTGATCCATGGACATTTTTAATTTTCTTAATTTTTGTTGTAACAATTAAAACTTTTGTTAGACTAATTACGTAATAACTACCAACCACTAGTGAACAAAGAACTGGAACACAAATTTGTGACCGAGCTGCAAGACAATCAAAACATTGTCCACAAGGTGTGTACACTATATACCAATGACCGCGACTCTCACAATGACCTTTTCCAGGAAATTACCATTCAGTTGTGGAAGGCGTACCCCAAATTTAGGGGAGATGCCAAGTTTAGTACTTGGATGTATAGGGTTGCCCTGAATACGGCAATAACCCTATATCGTAAAAACAAGAAGAGAATTGATACGGCAGATTATGAATCCGTAATTTTTAAGATAAAGGCAGATGAATATGATGAAACCGAGGAGCTACAACTAAAATTGATGTACAAAGCCGTAAAACAGCTTGGAGACGTGGATAAAGCTTTGGTCTTCCTCTATTTAGAAGATAAAAATTATACTGAAATCTCAGAGACTCTGGGTATTACCGAAGTTAATGCACGAGTTAAGATGAACCGTATAAAAAACAAATTAAGAACCATTTTGAATCCATAATATATGACGGATGAACTGGAATTATTAAAGAAAGATTGGCAAAACAAGGAACTTAACGTTCCTAAGTTGAGTTATGAGGATATTCATAAGATGATATGGAAAAAATCTTCATCTATTGTAAAATGGATATTGATCATTAGCATATTAGAATTTTCCGTACCCCACCTTCTTTATTTATCCCCTTCTATGAGAGAAGGTATGGAAGTCTATGAAAAAATTGGGATTTCCCAATACTTATTTGGACTTTCCGTCTTTGTTTATGCAGTTGCCCTATATTTTATTTTTCAATTCTATAAACGATTTAAGGAAATCTCTGTTCTAGATAATTCCAAAAACTTAATGCGAAAGATCATCAAGACCCGTAAAACGGTTAAACATTATGTCATCTTTTCGTTATCCATGATTATGGTAACTATTATAATCATGGTCGTTGGTGTTTATCTTAACGACAATATTGCGCTGGCTTTTCCAGAATTTAAAGAAGGCTTGGTCCATGTATCCCAAGAAAAACTCAAAATAACCATTATGCTTGCCATAGGTATTTTTGGGGTTATACTGACCTTGGTAATGGGTGGCGTGTATTTCTTGTTGTACGGATTACTATTAAGAAGATTAAAAAAGAATTATACGGAGCTAAGACAATTGGAAATTTAAGGTGTTTTCCATTTTCTTTGCTTATTCTCTTCTTCATACGCCAAAAGGTCCGCTTTAGAAATTACCTTTAGAAAAGACGGGTGTTGCTCTATGGCATACTCCAGCTTTTCTATAATGGACTCTGAAGTTTCATTATCATAATCTATCTGTAATGGCTCTTTAATGACCATAGATTGCAGTATGCCCTTTTTCTTGATACGCAAACCCTTTTTATCAAATGAACGTCTAAAACCGTCAATAACCACCGGTACAACAACAGGTTTGTACTTTTTGATGATATGTGCGGTACCTTTTCGCAAAGGTTTCCAAGGTGTTGTGGTTCCCTGCGGAAAAGTAATGACCCAACCATCATTCAATGCTTTACCAATATTGGAAATATCGCTCATTTTAACTTGACGTTTTACGTCTTTACCTTCTGACCGCCATGTTCTCTCCACACTCACAGAACCAGCATAAGCCATAATCTTTGTCAATAAGCTTTTACGCATGGTCTCAGCGGCCGCAACGTAATACATATTTAATTTTGGCTGCCATATATACCCTAAATTTTTAATGGAATCTTCCCTACCGCTTAAACTTGCATTAAATACATGAAACATTGCCACTACATCTGCAAAATAAGTTTGATGATTACTGACAAAAAGCACGTTTCTATCCGGTAAGTTCCTGATAACATCAGAACCTTCTATCTCTAACGTATTAAAACGTTTATATCGCTGATGTGATAGCACCGCCAAAATGCGGATAAGCCATTTTTTTAAAAATAAATTATGCCCAAAAGGGTTTGTTTTAAATAATCCCATAAATGCTAAAATAAATAATTAAGCTTACATCACTTGCTTTAATAACTCTTTAATCTCGCTCAACATCATTGCCGTTGCTCCCCAAACAACGTAACCGTTTAATTCAAAGGCAGGTACTTCAATATTAGAAGCATAGGAAGTGGTCAACTTTTTTGTAATGATTTTGGTTTCATCCATAAAATCTAGCAAGGGCACTTCTAAAATTGTTTCCACCTCCTTTTCCTGTTTTCGAAAAGGTTTTGGTTCTTTGTAGAGACCTATATAGGGTTGCACCATAAAATTACTAGGTGGTATAAAAATAGATGAGAGCTCTTTAATAACCGTTACATCTTTTGGCTCTACCCCTACTTCTTCATGTGTTTCGCGCAAGGCCGTATGCAACAATCCGTCATCAATTGTTTCCGCTTTACCACCAGGAAAACCTACTTGGTTGCTATGCACGCCTTTATATGTTTTACGAAGAATGAGCAATAAATTTGTTGTTCTTACTTCTGATGGATAAAATAAAGCCATTACCGCCGCCTGTCTAGGTTTTTTTTGCGCTATGTTCAAGCGTTTTAAATCCTCTACACGACTTTGAGGGGCCATTTTATATTGCGAAGCTTCACCTGGTAGCGGTAAATCTTTTATTTTTGAAACCTGATGTTCAAATAAATTAAAATCCATGAATCTAGCTAAATCCTATTTATATTTTATTGTGACCGCCCTATTAACAATAAGTTGCAAAGATACCGCTAAGAAAGTTGAAAGTCCAATCACAAATGTAGATACACCAATAGATTCAACTAAAATAAAAAACGATTCCATAGTCACAAAAGAGGATGAGGAATTTGAACTTACAGAGGAGAATGCCATCGACTTTTTTTATAAATACGAGCAAACCTTAGAAGCCAACAAAGTAAAAATTACGACCAATTTGGGCAGCTTTACAGTTGAGCTCTATGAAAATGTACCATACCACAGGGCAAATTTCATTTATTTGACACGTAAAGGATATTTTGATTATACCCAATTTCATAGGGTGGTCAAGAATTTCATAATTCAAGGCGGAAATTCCGATGACCGTAAGACGGGGAAAAAACGAAATGAAATTGGAAGATACCTATTACCGCCAGATACCCGCAAGGGGCATAAGCACCACAGGGGCACTATTTCTATGCCCAGTAGCGAAATGGACAATCCGCATATGCTGGCTTCTCCCTATGAATTCTTTATCGTAGTTACGGATCCGGGATCGTATCATTTAGACGATGAATATACCCCATTTGGTAGGGTGATCGAAGGAATGGATATTGTTGATAAAATTAATAATCAGCCTGTGGGTGAAGGAGACTGGCCTATGCAAAATATTTATATTACAAAAGCCGAGGTTGTCAAGTAAAAGGATTTTAAAACAGAAAAGTCCAAAATGGCCACAACCTAGGCTATCATCTAATAATCATTTCTTATACGTAAGAATTTAAACAGAATCTCTTAGAGATTACCAAATTATTATCCACTAAGCATCCCTATAAATATTGGGTAATGAAATTTTAAATCTAACGGCTAAAATGCGCATTATGATAATGGTTAAAATAGCCATGGAATGAGCAATAGTGTTACTTATCACAGGAAACTGAATCAATAAAAAGTAAATAAAACCACCCAAAATACATACCGTAGCGTAAATTTCCTTTCTGAATATTACAGGGATTTCATTACAAAGAATATCCCTGATTACACCACCAAAGCATGCGGTGATCGTACCTAGGGCCACACACATTACAGGAGATAAATCTGCTGCTATCCCTTTTTCCACACCGGCCATGGTATAAAGTCCAATGCCAATGGTGTCAAATAAAAATAAAGACTTTCTTACATATTTTAATTGCCTGGCAAATAAAATGGCCAAAATAACCGTGGAAACAATCACCAAAATATGAATAGGTGCATTTAACCAGCCAACCGGTCTTACACCAATTAATAGATCACGTAAAGTACCGCCTCCTACGGCCGTGACAAAAGCTATGATCAATACCCCAAATACATCTAGTTTTTTTTCCATGGCCACTAAAACCCCAGAAATTGCAAAAGCAATGGTACCTAAAATATCTATGAAATAATAGAACATATGCTATACTTGTTGCGTAAAGTAATTATAGTCTTTCAAGACCGTTTCCAAATATTGCTTATCATATAATTCGGAATTGGTCAATAAAATACTATCTACCTTATCCCTCAGCATTTTTAGTGTTTTATAATCATTACTTTTTAGGGCTATCCCAAAAGTTTCTTTAATCAAACGTACGTCTTTATCGGTTAACATGGTCACATTTGTAAATAAAGGTGCATACGTATCCTCTACCTCTTCCAAAATGGTGTGAGAAATTTTTGTCCTATTCTTGGTACTAATTACAACGGTGCCTGCGGCAGCATCACCCAAACGTTGTTTTCTGTTAGAAAATAAAATAGTCAATATACCAATGGCACCTAAGAACAACCAAATATCCACCAACCTGAGCATCCAACGGGTTAGGTAATTGCTCCAATGCACCGGTGAACCATCTAATTTTACCACACGCATCTTCAATAACATTTTACCTACCGTTCTCCCATTAAAAATGATATGCATCAATAAACTATAGAACATTGCCGGCAAAAATATTAAGGCTACCAAACCGCGTTGTGTCCAGCGGTCATCATAGATATATCCTATGGCATCACCTATCAAATTAACCAGTAAAGCATACAGATATAGAATAAATGCATCAATTAGAAAAGCTAAAATTCGCTCACCAATACTGACTATGGTATAATTAAGATTAACATTTTGCGTTGTATTGATTTGAAGGTTATTCATTAAGTCTTAAATTTAACAAGGTAAATACTCTATATGCGCGAAGCTGCTTTTGTAAGGCAAAATAAGGAAAAATGGATAGCATTTGAAAAAGCTATCACCCTTGGCCGCAATACAAACCCTGATGAGCTGGCAAATGGTTACATACAACTAACCAATGATTTGGCATACGCGCAAACCTATTACGCAGAAAGCAAGACTTTATTGTATTTAAACGAACTTGCCGCACAAGCCCATCAAAAAATATATAAGAACAAAAAAGAGAACCGAAATCGTATTGTTGATTTTTGGCGAACGGAATTTCCGCTGTTTTTTAAGCAATACCATCCAACACTGGCCATAGCTTTTATAATATTTGCAGTAGCCTCTGCTATAGGTGCACTTTCCGCATTGAACGACCCTACCTTTGTACGTTTAATTTTAGGTGATGCATATGTAAATGAAACCTTGAACAATATTGCAAACGGCGACCCCGCAGCCATTTATAAAGGCGGTAGTGAAATTGGCAGCTTTCTAGGTATCACAATCAACAATATTAGAGTAGCTTTTCTTGCATTTAGCTTTGGGGTCATTACCAGTATAGGTACCGCATATATTCTTTTTAGCAATGGTGTAATGCTTGGAGCATTTATAACCTTCTTCTACACAAAAGGTGTTTTTTTTGAAGCCAATAAACAAATTTGGCTGCATGGCACTATAGAGATTTCCGTAATTATCATAGCGGGTTGTGCCGGTTTAATTATGGGCAATAGTATTCTCTTTCCAAAAACTTATTCTAGACGTGTTTCTTTTATGAAAGGAGCCAAGGACGGTTTAAAAGTAGTCGTAAGTACCATACCGTTTTTTATATTGGCCGGTTTTATAGAAGGTTTTATTACCCGTTATACCAATATGCCAAATTGGTTGGCAATATTAATCATTGGGGCTTCGTTATTTTTAATCGTGTTCTATTACCTGATATACCCAATTACTCTTAATAAAAAATATGAAAGACAATTACATTCCTCTGCGGGTAAACCGTGATTTTGGGCAAATCATTTCTGTATATTTTGATTTTTTTAAACAGAATATCAAGAATTTCACCAATGTTTTTATCAGCTACAATGGTATTTTCATGATTGGGCTTTTGATTGCCAGCTATCTGTTGGTATCAGGATTTATAGGGTTGATTGCCTATGAAACCAATGGAAATTCATTTTCTGGTTCTATGGGGTTTGAAGAGGGTTATTATATATATCTAGCCCTTGGCGGTGGATTGTTTTTTATCATTTTTATTTTGGTGGCCATCTTAAACTATTCGTTATCTACGAGTTATATGATAAAATACGTAGAAAAGAAGAGTAATGAATTCAACAAAAAAGAGGTTTGGGCCTTTGCCAAAAGTCAATTAGGTAACATTGTTCTCTTTATACTGTTACTGATACCCATTTATCTGGTATTTATGATCGTTGCCATTATGATGGCCATCATACCTATTCTAGGAATGTTTGCCCAATATATAGTTCAGTTTTTTGTTACGGCATGGATCGGAGTTTCCTTTTTTGATATGCTCAATAAACAAAAAAGTGCCATGGAAGCATTTGGAGAAGGATGGCGTTTGGTTACGAAAAACTTCTGGAAATCTGTAGGGGTCAATTTTATTTTAGGTTTGCTCCTTGGACTATTGCTCATGATAACTTTTATGGTACCAGGTATTATTCTAGGTATTTATACCTTTCATGTGGTTGAGAACGATGTTGATTTTGCCAATTCTGTTGTTACCACGGTAATATATACTTTAGGCACCTGTTTTTTCTTGATTATAGCCGTTTACGGTCAATGCCTTTCTCAATTTATAAATGGTATTTTATATTATGCCCTACATGAAAAAACATACAATGAACACACAAAGGCTACCATTGAACAAATAGGATCAAGCAATTAAGTTGAAGTATACATTATTAATATTAAGCTATATATGGTTTACTTATTGCTCTTTTGGGCAAATAAGTAAACAATCTGCGATTCCCGTAGATTCCAATTCAACCATAGTTCCAAAAGAGTGGACAGAGGATTTATCTCAAAAATATACCGGGGAAGAATTTAACTACACGTTAAAAACTGGAGAATCCCAGAATTTACTGGCACGCTTTATTACTTGGATCGGCCAAGGACTGCAAAGTATATTTGGCATAGAATTATCCCCACAAGCCCTGCAACTTATAGAACGTATTATTTATTTGCTCATGGTCATTCTGGCCATATATTTATTGGTCAAGGTACTTACCAATGAAAACTTTAATGCCATTTTTACCAGAAAGGCCAAAAACTTGAGTACCGTAAACCTTACGGAAGAACATATTGAAACCATAGACCTGAACAAACTGCTCAGTGATGCAATACAGGCCCAAAATTATAGACTGGCTATTAGGTATCAATTTCTCTTGACGTTACAAAAACTTTCAAAACATGACATTATCACATGGCATTTTGAAAAAACCAATACTGATTATTTTTCTGAAATAAAGGAGAAAAACCTGCAACAAGGATTTAAAAAAATCAGTTACCTCTATGACCATATATGGTATGGCGAACAGATTATTGATAGCAACCGGTATAAACAGTATACCATTGAATTTGAATCTATGAACAAATTAATTGCCGTATAAATTTGGGAAAGCGTTCAAAAATCATATTAGGTCTTTTAATAGCGGTACTAGTTGGTATTATCGTTACAGAAATTATACGGCCCAAACCTATAAATTGGAGACCATCTTACACCTCTAGTTCTAAAATACCCTTTGGTTGTTATATTCTTTATAATGAACTGCCAACCCTTTTCCCCAATAGTAATTTGGAAACTGTAGAGGAAAGTGTTTATAATGTATTGACAAAGCGCGACTCCAGCAAGATGTCAAGTTATATTGCTATCAACAATATGCTTTCATTTGATAAACAAGAGACCAAGCAATTAATGAGCTATGTTGCCAAGGGAAACCAGGTCTTTATTGCTGCAAACGATTTCTATGGTGCGTTGGCGGACACATTGAACATAGAAATGGAAAGATACTATGATTACAAGGAAGATACCGCTAGTGTAAGCCTGACCAATACCCACTTTAAAACTACCCATTTTACGTTTGAAAGAGGTGCCGACCCCGTATATTTTACTAGTGTAGATACAATACATACAGAGATATTGGGCCATATTGGTTTTACGGATAAGTCCTTCCTGCAAGTTGAAAAGGATACTTTTAAAATAAAACCTAATTTTATAAAAACGGCATTTGGCGATGGCCATTTTTACATCAATACTTTACCTGCTGCATTCAGCAATTATTATTTGTTGAAAAAAACCAGCAACTATAGCGCTCACAGCTTATCATACCTTAATAATAATAATATTCTTTATTGGGACAATTATAATAAAGCAGGTAGAAAAATCATTACCTCTCCCCTGCGATTTGTATTAAATCAACCTGCATTAAAGTGGGCATATTACTTAACCATTTGTGCTATATTATTGTTCGTTATTTTCAAAGCAAAAAGGGAACAACGCATAATACCTATCATCTCTCCCTTAGAAAATTCATCTGTAGAGTTTGCAAGGACCGTAGGGTCGCTTTATTATCAAAATAAAGATTACACCCATTTAAATCATCAAAAAATCAACTATTTCCTAACCTATATCAGAAACAAGTATTTTTTAAATACTATAGAAATGGATGAAGCCTTTATCTCTGCATTGGCCAATAAATCAGGTAATAGTATAGAAGATACCAAAGCATTGGTTTCATTATTTTTAAACTTAAAAGACAAACCAATACATACAGAACAAGATACGCTTACACTTTCTAAAAAAATTAATGCATTTAAAAAATACCATGGAAGATAATACACAGGACCATACCCCCCAAGAGTTTACATCACGAATAGACCTTTCCCAACTTCAAGAAGCGGTGGCTAAAGTAAAAACAGAACTGGGCAAAGTCATTATTGGACAACAGGAAATGATTGAGTTATTGATCATTTCCATTCTTGCCAATGGGCATTCTTTAATTGAAGGTGTTCCCGGTGTCGCCAAAACCGTAACGGCAAAACTTTTGGCCAAAACATTGAACGTAGATTTTAGTCGTATACAGTTTACGCCAGATCTAATGCCAAGTGATATTCTAGGCACCTCTATTTTCAATGTAAAAACTTCTGAGTTTGAATTTAAAAAGGGTCCTATTTTTTCGAACATTATTCTTATCGATGAAATAAATCGCGCACCAGCGAAAACACAGGCCGCCTTGTTCGAGGCCATGGCAGAACGCCAAATTACCATAGATGGACATGAATACCCCATGCAACCACCATTTTTGGTATTTGCGACCCAAAACCCTGTAGAACAAGAAGGTACATATAGATTGCCGGAAGCCCAGTTAGATAGATTTTTATTCAAAATAAATGTACGCTACCCTTCATTTGAAGAAGAAGTACAAATTTTGGAAACAAAGCACCAACAAAAAAATAATGATGTTGAATTACTGATCCAGTCTATATTGTCTGCCGCTCAAATAGCGGAATACCAAAACACTATTAAAGATATCATTATAGAAGACAATTTATTAAAATATATAGCGGCGATCGTAAACAATACCAGGACCAACGCCAATTTATACCTAGGAGCTTCTCCCAGGGCATCAATTGCCATCTTGGATGCTTCCAAGGCAGTTGCGGCAATTAACGGTAGGGATTTTATAACACCTGATGATATTAAGAAAGTAGTTGTACCCATCTTGTGCCACCGTATAATTCTTACTCCTGAAAGAGAAATGGAAGGGTTAACAGCAGAAAAATTGATACAAGATTTAATACAGACCATAGAAATACCAAGATAAAAAGCGTGAAAAAAATTTTTAAAAACATGTATTTACAACCACGGTTTTTCCTGCTTTTGGCAGCAATAATTACGTGTTTTCTATGTGCATATATTTTTGAAAATGTAATGGTAATAGCCCTATCCTTGTTTTATGGCTTTATAACATTTTGTTTGGTAGATATCTTACTTTTATTCCTCTCTAAAGGCAACTTAAAAGCAAAGCGGATTGTAACCGATAAACTTTCCAACGGAGATGAAAATGCAATTAACATTATCATAGACAATTTTTACTTTTTTAAAGTTGATATAAAGATCATAGACGAGCTACCGTATCAATTTCAAAAGAGAGATTTTAGAATTGTTAGTTCAATATCAAGCGGTGAACAACATACGTATTCCTATTCTGTAAGACCCGTGGAGAGAGGGGTTTACAAATTTGGCAACTTAAATATCTTTTCCAGTTCACCAATAGGGTTGCTCGCCAGAAAGTATACGTATGACCAAGGGCAAGAAGTACCTGTCTATCCTTCTTTTTTACAATTAAAGAAATACGACCTTTTAGCTTTTAGCAATAAACTATTTGAGCACGGCCTAAAAAAAATTAGGAGAATAGGTCATACCATGGAATTTGAACAGATTAAAGAATATATACAAGGAGACGATATCAGAAATATTAACTGGAAAGCAACCGCTAAAAAAAATCAGTTAATGGTCAACCAGTTTCAAGATGAAAAATCCCAACCTATTTATTCGGTTATTGATAAAGGCCGGGTAATGAAGATGCCCTTTAATGAATTAAGCTTGCTAGATTATGCTATAAATGCCACATTGGTGGTCAGTAACATAGCACTCAAGAAAAATGATAAGGCCGGTATGTTTTCTTTCTGCAATAAAATAGAAAACAGAGTAGTTGCAGAACGCAGAAGTGCGCAGATGAACCTCATTTTAGAAACTCTTTATAATCTTAAAACAGATTTTGTTGAAAGTGATTTTAGTAGACTATATATTGATATTAAAAGAAATATACCACAAAGAAGTCTGTTGCTGTTGTACACAAATTTTGAAACCTTAGATGCCCTGCATAGACAACTTCCTTATCTACAAGCAATTGCCAAACAACATCTTTTGGTCGTTATCTTTTTTAAGAATACCGAATTAATTTCTTTCACCGAGCAAAAACTAAATAACAGTAAAGATATTTTTGAGCAGACCATTGCAGAAAAATTTATATATGAAAAAGAACTGGTGGTCAATGAACTTCGCAGGTACGGTATTCAGACCATTTTAACCAGACCGGAAGACCTAACACTCCATACTATCAATAAATATTTAGAGATCAAGGCCAAAGGTATCCTGTAACACTATTGTAAAAGATAAGCTGCCTGCAAAGTAGCGGTAATATTACCAGAGCTATTATCGAGATTTAATGGAATTTTTGGTATAGGCTTAGTGTTTTCTACTACAAGACATCCACAATATTTACCTTTACCGGACCTTCTTCTTGTATTGCTAGTTAAGACATCCAATACCAAACCAGAAACAATACCGCCTAAAGTGGTAAAAAGTACATCCCTACCTTCAAAGGATGCACCCCTTGGTTTATCATAAAAAGTTTCTTTTGCCAATGCCGCACCAAGACTAGTGCCTACAGCCCCAGCCCAAGTCCAGCCCCTTTTTCCTTCAAAAATTTTATGAGCAGCATAGCCCCCCACTCCACCAATAACAATTCCTGCCCCAAAATGTTTTACCGCATCATCACTACCTTGACCCTGTGCTTGAAAATTTATTAGAAATAAAAAAGTTACAAATACAATCTGTTTCATTGTGGGAGAATTTTTTATTGAGCTATATGCTTTAAAAATTAGACTGCAAATTTATAATATCAATAAACAATTTCAAGAGGTTTAACCCTACCTTTATTCATCAAAAAAATGACCCTTTAAGAAATAAATCAAGTAATTTATTGCTTACCTACCCGACCAATATCACATAATAATATAGGCATTATGAAAACAATATATCACGCAGCAAATACCAGGGGTCATGCAGATCATGGCTGGTTAAAATCTTTTCATAGCTTTAGTTTTGCAAATTACCATGACCCAAAACGAATGAATTTTGGGGCCCTTAGGGTGCTTAATGACGATGTTGTAGCTCCCGGTCGCGGCTTTGGAACACACCCACATCGTAACATGGAAATTATTTCTATACCCTTAGAAGGTGACCTTCAACACATGGACGATATGGGGAACTCTACTGTAATAAAACAGGGAGATATACAGGTCATGAGTGCAGGAAGTGGCGTATCTCATAGCGAATTCAACAAGAATAAGGATCAAGTTGTAAAATTTCTTCAAATATGGGTGTTTCCCAATCAATCTGAAGTTACCCCACGCTATGATCAAATTACTGTTGCCGATAATGCCAAAACAAATGGCCTAACACAAATTGTATCACCCAACCCTAGTGATGAAGGTGTTTGGATCCATCAAGATGCATGGTTTTATTTAGGTAATTTCACTTTGGAAACATCTGCAACCTATTCATTAAAAAATACTAATAACGGAGTATATCTCTTTATTTTGGACGGTGAACTAGAAGTTAACGGGCAGTTATTACATACTAGAGACGGGTATGGTATTTGGGGAACAGATTCATTTAATTACAAAACCAGTAATAAAGCAAAAATTTTATTTATGGAAGTACCCATGAAATTTTAATTTTGTTTAATCTTTTTTCCTATTTACAAATCCTTTTTTAATAAATAAAAAAAAGAATTAAATATTCTTTTTTTTCATATATAATCAGTATTAACCTACATTTATATAAACATCTTTCTTATATTTATTGTTGAAAATGTTTCTGTATAAACGTTAAACAAAATATATACATATAATAAATGACGATGAATTGATAAATCCGATTGTAATTCTCTATATATAAAACCCCGTTCATTAAATAGAAGCTTATTAAATTGTGATACATAAAGTAAACCAACCTACTGATGTCCCAACTACAAAAGATAAAAGTTTTATAGATGGTTTTGGTCTCATTACCCTACTCTCTGCCCTATTTACTTTTATTATGTTTTTATATACCGTTTTTAACAATGAGCGGATATTACAAATAGTTGCATTCTTACTCTTTTTGGGTTTTGTCATAGGTTTTGTCTTGAATATTCTAAAGTTAGAAAAAACTACAAGACTTTACATGTCGCTCTATCCACCAACCATGTTCATGCTGATCATAGTACTTATCGGTGGATTTTTTGGTCAAGCCTTGGCCTTTGCCACCATGGCATTTTTAGCTTTTATTGCTTACCGCAATAAACCTAAAATAAGACTTGCCATTATTACCTATGATATTTTGGCATTTATAATACCAACCATATACATAACACTTTATGGCCCGGTCTTGGGCCATATAAATTTGCCATGGGATGAAATCTTAGTTTTCATTGCAAGTTTAACCTGGCTTTCCCAAACTTTTAGAGTATATGATGAAACAAAAACCAGAAAATATACCAATGAGCTGGAAAAAAAACACAACACTCTTAAAGCTAACGAGATAGAATTACAAATAGCACAGGATAGTCTTAAAGAACAAAATCAAAAACTTAATGCCCTTAATCAGGATTTAGCTAAAAAAAATAAACAAATTGAAGAATTTACTTTTATTGTAACCCATGATTTAAAAAGCCCCCTTAATAATATCAATATAATTTCAAACCAATTACTGAAACAACCTGACTCAACAACCTTTTACCATTTCAAAGAACATTTTAAACATTTAGAGGGTAGTTCCAATAGGTTAACCAATTTAGTTTTAGGCTTATTAGAGTATGCTGAAACTGGCAATAGCGATAAAATGAAAATTATAGATTGCCAGGAAATTGTAGAACAGATTATTGCGGACCATTCCCAAATGATCAAAAATAATAATGCAACGGTTCTTATCAATGATTTACCAAATATTATTGGCAGGGAAAGGGATATTCGTATGCTTTTTCAGAATCTATTACACAATGCCCTCAAATTTTCCTCATTGAAAAATGCGCCTAAGATTGTAATATCTTCAGAAGAGAATGATAATTTTTACCAATTTAAGATACGTGATAACGGTATAGGCATCACCAAAGACCAGCAACAAAATATTTTTAAGGCATTTAATAAATTACACCATCAATCTGAATTTGAAGGGTCAGGAATAGGTCTATACGGATGCAAACGTGTTATTGACACCCATAAAGGTGATATTTGGGTAGAATCTATAGAAGATCAAGGCAGTACCTTTTATTTTACGATCAGCAAAAATTTGCTCGGCAAAAATAATTTTCAACCCATATCCTAATCCCCAAACATGAAAAATCTCCTTGTCGTAATTCTTTACTTATTAATTAATATAGTGGGTTTTGCTCAAGATCAACCCATACGTCTTGGAGTAGCCGGTCTTACTCATGGTCACGTTGGCTGGATATTGGGCCGCGAAACAAAGACCGATATGGTCATGGTAGGAATCGTAGAGCCAAACAAAGCATTGGCCCAAAGACTATCAAAAGAATTTGGATTTCCAATGACCATAGTCTATGACACCATGGATGAAATGATCAGCGAAACCAAACCAGAAGCCGTGGCGGCATTTGGAAACATTAAAGACCATGTAAAAGTAGTACAGGCCTGTGCTCCAAAAGGTATTCATGTTATGGTTGAAAAACCTCTTGCCACTACTTTGGACGAGGCCCTCCAGATAGCCCATTTAGCAAAGATCCACAACATACACGTTCTTACCAATTATGAAACCTCATGGTATGAAACCAACATGCAAGCAGTAAAGGAGTTAAAAAAAGGCACCATAGGAGAATTAAGAAAAGTTATTATTAGGGATGGTCATAAAGGACCTAAAAAAATTGGGGTTTCGACTGAATTTCTGGAATGGCTTACCGATCCTAAATTAAATGGAGGTGGAGCCATTACCGATTTTGGGTGTTATGGAGCAAATCTAATGACTTGGATCATGAACGGATCTAAACCACTATCCGTCACGGCCGTTACCCAACAATTACAACCAGAAAATAATCCTAATGTAGATGATGATGCTACTATTATTTTAACATACCCTAACCAAATGGCCATATTGGAACCTTCATGGAACTGGCCCATAGGTAGAAAAGACATGGAATTGTACGGAACAAAAGGAGCCCTTTACGCGGACAACCCCACTCAATTAAGGTTAAGAATAGCTAAAGGATACAGTAATTACACGGAAGAAACATTTCTTCTACCTCAACGCGAAAAACCTTTCAACGATCCTTTTTCCGTATTTACGGCGGTCATTAAAAATGAGTTGCAACTTTCTCCATATAACGTGTATTCGTTAGAAAATAATGTTATTGTGATGGAAATCCTTCAAGCGGCCATAGAAAGTGCCAATTCCGGTAAAACTATACCATTAAAATAAATAGTGTATGAATTCAGCTTATAAAAAAGTTTTTGGAGGCAACCCTATAAAGGCCAACAGGGTTGAACTAATATTAAAGGACAACAATATTCATCCTATTCGTAAGGATGAGTCCGAATCTGCAAGATTAGCCGGTTTTGGCTCAACGCCCCCACAAATTATAGAAATATTTGTGCATGAGAATGAAGAGGTCAATGCACTAACATTGATATCCAAGATAAAATGGAACGAGTAAATATTAAAATCTAGGATAACCTATCCACACAAAATAAAAGCGGCCTCCAAAATGGAGACCGCTTTTTAATTTATTTTTACTAACCTTTAGTGATTGGAGTTATTTCCAGGGTCCTGAATTCAACCGGCCCATGATCCCCTTGTATCATAATTGGTCCAGGCTCGGCCTCGTTATTATCCAGTGCTCCACCGGTCATTCCGTCAATATTCTGTTCAGAAATAATAGTGGTTCCATTGGCAATAATAGTCACCCTTCTACCAATTAAGGTAATTTCATAAGTTTGCCACTCCCCTGCTTTTTTTGCCATATTTGTATTGGGAGACAGTAACCCATAAATCCCTCCAAAATATATAGAAGACGCTTCTAAACCTTCATTATCCGCAATTTGCACCTCGTAACGCCCACGTATATACAAACCACTGTTGCTTCCTTTGGGATATCTAAATTCTGCCTTGAGCGTAAAATCCTGGAATTTTTGTTCCGATATTAAATTTACACCAGACTGTGGACTGGTTAAAATACCGTTGACTACCTTCCATTGGTTGTTTGGCGCAACTTTCCACCCATCTAAATTCTTGCCATTAAAAAGTTTAATTTTTTTGCCTTCCTTACCATTTTCATAGTAGGGCAGGTTTGGAGATTTAACAGCGGCCCAATCATGAACTTTGCCATCTACATAAATCATGGTGCCATTTAAAGAGTCTCCATTCAATTTACCTTCAAATACCATATTAGAAGCTCCCGGCTCCCATTGGGGTGGAATTTCAAAGGTAAATATATCGCCATACTTTTTTATCTCGGCAATAGGTCGTGCACTACCAAATGCATAGGTAAACCTTCCTATTAACCTACTACTGCCAGAATGTCTAATTTCTAGCCATGAAGGTAATTTCTTTCCGTCTTGTTCAATGGTCAAATTCCATTTTCCTTCCAATGGATGCCCTTCTTGTGCTTTGGCAAAACCAGTACTTAACATTATAGTAAAAAGAAAAAGCACGGTTGTTTTAACTGTATTCATTTTTTGGTTTTTGAGTTTTGTTTGAGAAGATTCAAATATAATTCAACTTTTAAACACTATTTCCAAAGGGTGAATTAAATCCTTTTATAAATTGAAAAAAAATACACCTAAGTATTATGATGTTATTAATTTAACCTAAAGCAAGTTTCATTATAGATTATCTACATAAATTATTACATTTAAAGTTCATTTCAACGAAACATTACAATGACATTTTTCAAAAAATTCCTTTCAGGAATACTTCCCCTGTTTATTATTGCCCTTTCTTGTGAACCTAAAAAGCCTATAGAAATCCCCTTGGTCATCCAAAAGGATAGCACGGCGTTATTAGAAGCTGTTGAATTGGCTAGAAAAAGTATATCTGCAGAGGTTGCCGATGGTCTAGAACTTAGCTTATGGGCATCTGACTCTTTGGCACCGGACCCCATAGCCATGGACATAGATGACGAAGGGAAAATTTATATTACACGATCCAATAGAAATAAAAACTCCGAGTTCGATATTCGCGGGCATAGGGATTGGATGACAGAATCCATTGCATTGGAAACCGTAGAGGACAGAAGAGCCTTCTTACACAGAAAATTTGCAACTGAACTAAGCAAGGAAAACCAATGGTTTCCCGATTTAAATAATGATAGCATTCATGACTGGAGAGACCTTGCCGTAGAAAAAGATGAAGTTTGGATGTTAGAAGACACGGATAATGATGGCATTGCTGATATTTCTACACAAATTTTAAATGATTTTAACGATGAAATCAATGATCAAGCAGGTGCATTGTTGGTCAGGGACGAAGATGTATTCGTAGGTATTGGTCCTGGAATGTACCGATTAAGGGATACCAATGGCGATAAAATCCTAGATGAAAAAACCAGTATAGCAGAAGGTTTTGCCGTACATATTGGCTTTGGTGGCCATGGTATGTCCGGTGCCATAGAAGGTCCGGATGGTAAAATTTACTGGGGCATTGGAGATATTGGTGCAAATATTACTACAGTGGAAGGCGAAAACCACAAGTACCCCAATGAAGGTGTCATTGTACGGAGTAATCCAGACGGTACCAATTTTGAAGTATTTGCACACGGACTTCGTAACACCCATGAATTTGTTTTTGATGCATACGGAAACATCATCTCATCTGATAACGATGGTGACCATAAGGGAGAAAGTGAGCGTTTGGTCCATATTGTTGAAGGGTCCGATGCAGGTTGGAGGGCCAATTGGCAATATGGAAAATACACCGACCCTAAAAATAACGGGTATAATGTGTGGATGGACGAAAAATTGTTTACCCCGCGTTGGGAAGGTCAAGCAGCATATATTATACCGCCTATACAGAATTTTCATAACGGACCTACCGGTATGAGATATAATCCCGGTACTGCTCTTGGAAAAAAATGGCTGAACAAGTTCTTTTTGGTAGAATTTGTGGGCGACCCAACCCGCTCCAATATCTGGTCTTTTGACCTAAAACCTAAAGGGGCTTCTTTTGAACTGAATACAGATGAGTCTATCTTAAACGGTGTATTGCCCACAGGAATTGGTTTTGGCCCTGACGGTGCCTTGTACTTGGCCGATTGGGTAAATGGCTGGGGTAGTAAGGACTTTGGCCGTGTGTGGAAATTAGATGTTACCGAGGGCAATAATGATTTGGAACAAGAACGTTTGGAGACCCAGCGTTTAATGACCCACAACTATGAAGATGACGATACCGATAATCTGGTGGAGCTCTTAGCATACCCGGATATGAGAATTAGACAAAAAGCTCAGTTTGAGTTGGCTAAAAGAACGTTCTGGGGCTACCGTGCATTAAAAAAAGTTATTCTGGAAAATGAAAACCAGTTTGCGCGTATACATGCCATTTGGGGCATTGGACAAATTGCTGCTAATGATAAAGATGACGCGGAACCTTTACTTGAACTATTGGATGACGAGGATCCAGAAATAATAGCACAAACTGCAAAAGTTTTAGGTGATATCCGTTATGAAAAAGCTGCTGAACGTTTAATAACACTTACCGCTCATGATAATGACCGCGTAAAATTCTATGCTGCACAAGCTTTAGGTAGATTAAAATACGAAAATGCCATTGAACCACTTTTGGAAATGATCGTTCAAAATAATGATCAAGATGTATATTTACGTCATGCAGCAGTTTTGGCATTATCAAGGATCGGCCAAGCAGAACCTATTCTTGCTTTAGCAAATCATGAAAATAGAAGTTTGCGCATTGCCGCAGTTTTAATATTGAGAAAATTACAAGATCCCAATATTGCCGTTTTCCTTTCAGATAAAGATGAATACATCGTTACTGAAACAGCCAGGGCCATTAATGATGACCTTTCTATTGAAGAGGCTTTACCTGCTTTGGCGAGATTATTAGAAAACAAAAAATATACAAATGAACCATTGGCAAGAAGAGCTATTAATGCCGCCTTACGTGTAGGTGGTGAAAAAGAGCTGGAACTATTGGTCAATTTTGCAAAAAGAAAAGATGTTTCCAATATTTTAAGAGGAGAGGCCCTATCCGCACTTGGAACATGGAACAACCCTTCTGTTTTAGACCGCGTTGATGGGAGGTACAGAGGCGAAATTGTAAGAGAAGGCAATATATTGCAAGAAAAAATAGAAAAAGATATTCCTTTTTTCCTAAAAGATAGTAATCCCGAAATCTTGATTGGTATTTCAAAAACCATCAGTGAATTAGGGATACAATCTTATAATAGCGACTTATATAAAATTTTTAGGAACAGCTCATCCCCACAAGTAAGGGCCACTGTGCTTACCACTTTAGGAAATCTAGGCTATGACGATATGGAACGCATTATGGCAATAGGCATGCAGGATGGCAATGAACAAGTTAGGACTGCCGCTGTTGGACTTTTGGCCAAATTAAACCTGCCCAAAGAAAAATTACCCGCAATTGTAGGTCCAATTTTCAGGAAAGGTTCCGTATCCGAACAACAACGTATGCTAGATGTATTGGGTGATCTTCCGGTAGAGAACAGCAATGCTATATTGGCAAGCCTTATTGACAAGGCCAGTAAAGATCAATTAAAGCAAGGTATTATGTTAGATTTAATGGAATCTGTCAAAGCCACTGAAAACCCCTCGCTTATCGCACAATTGGATAAATTAGAGCAAGCAGGATACTCGGCAGATTCATTCCAAGAAACACTATACGGAGGTAATTGGTGGGCCGGTAGAAATGTATTTAATGGAAACCCTACAGCTCAATGCGTACGATGCCATGCCATAAACGGTTCTGGCGGAGAAGTTGGCCCCGCCTTGGACAACATTGCCAATGTACTAACTAGAGAACAGCTTTTAGAAGCACTGATAGAACCTAGTGCACGTCTTGCCCCAGGGTATGGCTCTGTTACCTTAACCTTAACGGATGGTCAAAAAGTGCAAGGTGTGCTGATCGAGGAACGCAAGCATGACCTTCTTCTAAGGACATCAGAAGCAGAACCATTGGAAATACCTTTACAACGAATTAAGAAAAGGGAAAACTCCATGTCCGCTATGCCGGCAATGGGCCGTATGATTTCCAGAAGAGAACTACGTGATCTTATGGAGTATTTGGGAAGTCTTAAAAACAAAGAACGTATTATAGAAGGAGAAGATAAAGAGGTATAAACTAGAACATTGAAATAAGTTCTTCTTTAGCTTTTTCAAACTCGCTCATCATCTCTTCAACAATTTGGCCTGCTGGACGTATGTCATGTATCAATGCCGATACTTGACCTATTTCCAGCTCGCCTTCATTTAAGTCGCCCAAGAACATACCTTTTTTTGCCCTTCCCCTACCTAATAGGGCTTTCAATTCCTCAACAGTAGCCCCATTGGCATAAGCATTTTGCACTTGTTGATAAAATATATTCTTAATCAACCTTACCGGTGCCAATTCTTTTAGAGTCAAATGGGTATCACCCTCCTTCGCCTTAATGACGGCTTCCTTGAAATTTATATGGTTAGACGCTTCTATACTGGCAACAAATCTACTTCCTACCTGTACGGCATCAGCACCTAGCACCATGGCCGCCAACATTGCCCTACCCGTAGCAATGCCACCTGCAGCAATTAAGGGTACTGAAATTCTTTCACGAATGGCAGGGATCAAAACCATTGTTGTAGTTTCATCACGCCCATTATGCCCTCCTGCCTCAAAACCTTCCGCTACTATGGCATCTACTCCTGCTTCCTGTGCTTTCAACGCAAATTTTAAACTACTGACCACATGTACAACGGTAATTCCCTTTTCCTTTAAAAAAGATGTCCAAGTTTTAGGATTTCCTGCAGATGTAAAAACAATTCTTACATTCTCCTCAACAATAATATCCATTAGTTGATCAAGGTCAGGATATAACATAGGCACATTAACCCCAAAAGGTTTAGAAGTAGCCTTTTTACATTTTTGAATATGTTCACGTAATATATCAGGATACATGCTACCGGCGCCTATTAGTCCTAACCCTCCAGCATTTGAGACGGCACTTGCAAGTCGCCAACCACTGGTCCATACCATACCTCCTTGAACAATAGGAAATTCAATCTGAAAAAGCTCTGTAATTCTATTTTGCATGATCTAAGGGAATTACCTTGTGGAAATTCCGCAAGGCATTGTAGTGAATAATTTAATTAGATAATAACGTGAACGTTGCAACTTATATCTCGATTGTCGATTAAAAAGTTACCGATTAAAGATACCATTATGCATTTTAAAAAATCAAGTCAACTAAGAAATAACCCCAGACCCTATTAAATCATCTTCTAAATACCATGCCACAAACTGACCTTCTGTTATTGCAGATTGCATTTCTTTAAAATCTACATACATTCCGCCTTCTACCCTATAAATAGTTGCCTCTTGTAACTCTTGGCGGTATCTAATCCGTGCTTTTACGGCCAGCTTCGCGTCTATAGCCAAAGATAAATCTTCACGCACCCAATGAATTTCCTCATCTTTTACGAACAATGTTCTCCTGTAAAGCCCTGGATGGGATTTACCTTGACCTGTGTATATGATATTGGCATTAACATCGGTATCTATTACAAATAGAGGTTCCTTTGTGCCACCTACATGTAAACCTTTACGCTGCCCTTTAGTAAAATAATGGGCCCCTTCATGTTCCCCTACTATTTTTCCATCGGTTTCATGATATACCGGTTTTTCGGCATAATAGGCCAATTCTGATTTTTTATCATTAAAATTAGGCGTAGTGCGCTCATAGGCATCAAACCCAGCAGGTACTTCAACTATTTTTCCTTTTTTAGGTTTCAACTGTTGCTGCAAAAATTCAGGCAATCTTACTTTACCAATAAAACATAGACCTTGAGAATCTTTTTTATCCGCAGTAATTAAATCCATTTGTGACGCTATTTCCCTTACTTGTGGTTTTGTCAATTCACCAATTGGAAATAAGGTTTTGGACAGTTGTTCTTGAGATAATTGACATAAAAAATAGGACTGATCCTTATTACTATCCTTTCCTGCCAATAACTGGTAGGTCTCGTTACCATCTGCATCTACCAGGGTTCCTTTTCTGCAATAGTGACCTGTAGCCACATAATCTGCACCTAATTGTAATGCAATCTTTAAAAATACATCAAACTTTATTTCCCTGTTACAAAGCACATCAGGATTTGGGGTCCTACCCATTTCATATTCCCTGAACATATAATCCACAATACGTTCTTTATACTCCGCACTTAAATCAACCGTTTGGAACGGAATTCCCAATTTCTCCGCAACGATCATTGCATCATTACTATCCTCTAACCATGGACACTCTTCCGATATGGTAACGGAGTCATCATGCCAATTTTTCATGAACAGACCAATGACATCATAACCTTGTTTTTTTAAAAGGTATGCCGCTACACTGGAATCTACTCCACCTGAAAGTCCTATAACTACTTTTTTCATCTCATCTACTTGGTCGTAACAAAATTACAAAATTTTACTTCAAAACATTTTTATTTCAGACCTAACAAATAATAGCACCAAACCAGAAAAAACCTAACTAAACACCTAACTCAAAAAATTTCGTTTAAAATTATTTTGTTAAACTTTTATCAAAATTAATTAAACAAAAGATTTGAATTGTACATTTAACCTAATAATATTTAATACATATAATCAAAAATGACATCATTTTATGTTTATAATTTAAATTATTTAATTAAACAATATACTTAAAAACAACACTATGAAAAGAATTTTACGACTACCGTATTTTTTGCTCCTAACCGCATTGTCCATACTGGTATGGTCATGTGACAATGACGATAATGAGGAGAACCCAATGGTTGAAAGCAAAACCATTGTAGAAACTGCCCAAGCAGAAGAAGCACTTACCTCTTTGGTTACCGCGTTGACCACTGCCGATAATTCCGAAGGAACGGATTTGGTCGGAACCTTAAGCTCTACCGGGCCATTTACCGTTTTTGCCCCAACAAATGATGCCTTTACCGCATTATTAAACCAATTAGATGATTTTGATTCCCTCTCCGATTTTGATACGGATGAAGAAAGAGCACTTTTAACAACTATTTTAACCTACCATGTGGTTGCAGGTGTTGCCGCACAATCTGGAGATCTAACTGATGGTATGGCGGTAACCACCGTACAAGGTGAAGATATTACCATAGATTTGGAAGGCGGTGTATTTTTGGACGATGCCACGGAAGTAAATGCCAAGGTGGTCATTGCTGATGTAGAAGCCAGTAATGGTGTAGTACATGTTATTGACAAAGTTCTTTTGCCACAAGCAATTATAGATGCGCTTAACGAAGGTTCCATGACCAATGAAAACGGAACCCTAACGGATATAGTTGTAGCAACGGAACCCTTATCTCTTTTAGAAGCTGCGGTAATTAAGGCAGATTTAGCAGCTACTTTGAGTACCGAAGGACCTTTTACCGTATTTGCCCCTACAGATGATGCGTTTGTGGCCTTATTGGAAATTTTGGGAGACAACTACAACAGTCTTGAAGATTTTGATACGGAGGAAGAAATAGCTCTATTAAAAAATATCCTATTATATCATGTCATTCCGGCCAAGGTACTTTCTACCGACCTGTCTGAAGGTGCAGTAGCAACGGCGTATACAGATAATGAAATTGAAGTTATTGCCTCTGGTGAAACTTTTGTTATAGGCGATGCCTCTGATACAAATGCCAATATTACAGGAGTAGATATAATGGCCTCTAACGGGGTTGCCCACACAATTGATAAGGTGTTGTTACCACAGGCCGCAATTGATTTTGTTACTTCTTTACAACTTAAGACCATTGTAGATACGGCCGTAGCTACAGATGATTTAAGCCTTTTGGTCGACGCGCTGGTACAGGCAGACGCCGGACTAGTTGAAACATTAAGTGGCGAAGGACCTTTTACGGTGTTTGCCCCTACCAATGCCGCATTTGTAGCATTATTGGAAATTCTTGGTGATGATTTCAATAGTCTTGCTGATTTTGATACCGATGAAGAAAAAGCATTATTGACCAAAGTACTAACCTATCATGTAGTAGCCGGTGCCGCGGCTTTCTCAACAGGGCTAAGCAACGGACAGGCTATTGAAACCGTACAGGGTGAAAATGTGACCATCTCACTCATGGAAGGATCAGTACAAATTATGGATGCCACAGAAACAAATGCTACAGTAGCCTTGGCCGATGTAGAAGCTAGTAACGGGGTAGTTCATGTAATCGACAAAGTTTTATTACCACAGGAAGTTTTGGATATGTTGGCGGCCATGAGTCTAAAGACTATTGTTGAAATTGCAGTGGAAACTGATGACTTAAGTTTATTGGTGGATGCTTTAGTACAAGCCGATGCCAATTTGGTGGAAACATTAAACGGTACAGGGCCATTTACCGTTTTTGCACCGACAAATGATGCGTTTGCAGCCCTACTTGACACTTTGGGCGACGATTACAATAGTCTTGCAGATTTTGATACCGATGAGGAAAAAGAACTTTTGGCAACCATATTGACATATCATGTAGTTGCTGGGGCGGCAACCTTTTCAACCGATTTGAGCAACGGACAGATGATCGAGACTTTTCAAAGTGAGAACGTGGTCATTGCTTTACAAAATGGCGGTGTAAGCATTATGGATGCAACAGAAATGAGTGCCAATGTTATACTAGCGGATATCAATGCCAGTAATGGTGTTGTTCACGTTATAGATAAAGTTCTTTTACCCCAAGCAGCTTTAGATGCTCTTGCCCCAGCAGTTCCAAATATTGTTGAAACTGCACAAAGTGTAGATGACCTTAGCTCTTTGGTAGCAGCTTTAATCCAAGCTGATGCCGGTTTAGTGGAAACATTAAGTAGCGAAGGACCATTTACCGTATTTGCACCTACCAATGATGCCTTTGCCTCATTCTTAAATGATTTAGGCCCCAATTATAACAGTCTTGCAGATTTTGACACCGATGAGGAAAAAGGTCTATTGGCCCAACTACTTACCTATCATGTAGTTTCCGGTGCCGCAGTAGCTTCAGCAAACCTAACGGACCACCAGGAAATTGTTAGCGTGCAAGGTGAATCTTTCTTTGCCATCTTAACCAATGGTGTTCAAATACAGGACAAGACTCAAGTAAACGCCAATGTAACAACGGCAGATGTAATGACCAGCAATGGCATTGTACATATAGTTGATAAAGTATTGTTACCACAGGAAATTATTGATGCATTGCATTAATCCCCCCCGAAATACGAACATTGTGTTCTGGCCCTCTTTTTTAAAGAGGGCTTTTTTCATTCTTAATGCAAACAACGTTCACCACTCCTTTAGCATACAATAAACCCGCCTTTACAACTAAGTTTTGTTCCCGTTACATAATTAGCACATCTTTGGCGTCCCAAATCTTACCAAACCCAACCTTAATCAAAGGCAAAAGCCCTTTCAATATTGAAAGGGCTTTTTAATTATTTGAGTAATAAATTCTGTTTTTATTTACCTTTTTTCTGAGCTTCTGCCTGCTCCATCATTTCACGCATTTTCTTCTGGAACTTGTTCTCCTTTTTAGGTTTTTTCTTGTTTTCTTGAATCTGCGCGTGAATCTTATCGTTATCTATAATAAAGTTCTTGATGACCAGCATTATACCAATGGTAATCATATTAGATACAAAGTAGTACAAACTTAATCCACTGGCATAGTTGTTAAAGAAAAACAACATCATGAACGGCATTAAGTACATGATAAACTTCATGTTGGGCATACCTGGTTGTGTTGGCATATTCTGGCCCGTAGTCATCATCATATAGAAGAAAATAGCTATAGATGCCAATATTGGGAATAAACTTACATGATCACCGTAAAATGGGATAGAGAATCCTTCAGGAAACTGATAAATAGTATCAAATGAGGAAAGGTCATCTGCCCATAAGAACGACTTTTGGCGCAATGCGAAAGATGTTGGGAAAAACATAAACAAGGCATAGAAAATAGGCATTTGAATTACAGCTGGTATACAACCGCTCATGGGGCTTACTCCTGCTTTACCATACAGTTTCATGGTTTCTTGCTGTTTCTTCATGGCGTTATCCTTGTATTTTTCGCCCAATTCTGTAATTTCAGGCTTTAACACCTTCATCTTTGCTTGGGACAAATATGATTTATAGGTCACCGGAGACATTGCCAATCGCACTAATATGGTCATGATAACTATGGCAATACCATAGGGGAAATATGTACTGATCAAGGCATAAAAAGGTGTAAATACATAACGGTTGATCCACCCAAAGATTCCCCAACCAAAAGGTATGGAATCCTCTAAGCCTAAATCATCATACTTGGAAAGCACCTCAACATCCGTTGGACCAAAATACCAATGTAAATCCTTGCCTATTTCACCACCTTCTAGCTCTATAGGCAACTTTGATGAATACGCTTTGGTAAAACCAAAAGTTCTGCTCTCCTCTTCCACTAAATTAACAGAAGCAAGCTCCCCAGATTTAAAAGGTTCGTCCGCAGCTAAAATGCTACTGAAAAAATGTTGTCTATAGGAGATCCACTTAATATCCTCTTCAGTTTCCTCATCATCACTTCCTTCAGAAAGTTTGCTTATTTTATCATCCTCATGATTATAAGTTAAACGAGTATACCTGTTTTCATATTCTATACTTTTAGAATGACGAATACCTTTTAAACTCCAATCTAATGCTATTGGCTTGTTAGAATTGATGATGTTGTCCAAACCTTTGGTCTTGATCTGAAAATCCACCAAATATTCATTAGGTTTCATTTCATACCTGTACTCCAAATACTTATCAGTGGCAGTCTTCGCTTTTAAGGACAATATTTGATTACCATTGTTATTGGTCAACGTAGGTTCAAAATAAAGGTCCATCGTATTTAAAACCCTATTATCCGTCGTAGAAAAATCTAGACCAAATTGAGCATTGCCATCCTTGACCAAGTAAACCGGAACAGAATCATAAGTGACGAAATTTTTCATTTTCGCCTCTACTATTTGTCCACCTTTATTACTTATTTTCAATAACAACACTTCATTTTCCAAAGTTGTTATATCGTTGGATGGTTTGGTAAAACCAAATGCACCAAGTTTACCTTGGTACGTTGCCACAGCTGTAGAGTCCTGTAAATCAAGTTGGGCATTTTCAACAGGAATATTGTTTGTAATTTCTTCCGCTTCTTTGGCAGCTTCTACCTGTTCTTGCTTTGCCTTTTCTGCCTCTAACTCTTCCGGAGTGGGTTGGTTTTGGTAAAACATGAAGATGAGTATTCCAAAAATAAGCACAAAGCCTATGATGGACTGTACATCAAATTTCTTTTCTTCCATGTGGTGTAATATTAATTGGGAATGATTTTTGAATTTTTAAGATTGCAAATATATGCCCAAATATGAAGTTTATGCCAATGTGGCATTAGTTTATGATTTTTTATATGCCAAAGCCGCTTTCACAAATCCAACAAATAACGGATGCGGATTGGCTACGGTACTCTTATATTCTGGGTGATATTGAACTCCAATAAACCAAGGATGATCAGTTGCTTCCACAATTTCCACCAAGTTGGTTTTCTTATTGAACCCAGTAGCCACTAGCCCCGCACTTTCCAATTGTGATAAATATGCATTATTAAATTCATATCTATGTCTATGACGCTCAGAAATTTGACTTGCTCCGCCGTATACTTCCCTAACCAAACTCCCCTCTTTTAGGTCACAGTCCCACGCCCCTAAGCGCATGGTACCCCCTTTATCGGTTATATTTTTTTGCTCTTCCATAATACTGATGACCGGATCAGGAGTATTCTCGTCCATTTCCGTGGAATTTGCATCAGCTAAATTCAAAACATTTCGAGAAAATTCTATCACCGCCATTTGCATTCCCAGACAAATACCCAAAAATGGTATTTTCATTGTTCTTGCAAATTCAACGGCCTTTACCTTACCTTCAATACCACGCTCCCCAAAACCAGGAGCCACCAAGATACCGTCCAAACCTTTTAGTTTATTCTTGTAATTGGACACTGTAAGGTATTCTGAATGAACAGATTTAACATTAACCTTTACTTCATTAGACGCTCCTGCATGTATAAACGCCTCTAAAATAGATTTATAGGAATCCTGCAATTCTACATATTTACCCACCAACCCTATAGTAACTTCGTCTTTTGGGTTTTTATGGCGCTGCAAAAACTCGTTCCAGCGGTCTAAATCTGGCTCTACGTTATCTGGTAATGCCAATTTTTGAAGGGTAACGGTATCCAATCCTTCTTCTTGCATTAATAACGGAACATCATAAATCGTAGATGCATCTATACTTTGAATAACGGCTTCACGCTTAACATTACAGAAAAGGGCCAGTTTATCCTTTATTTCATCAGAAATTTGATGTTCTGTACGGCACACCAAAATATCTGCCTTAATACCACTTTCCATTAAAGTTTTTACAGAGTGCTGTGTTGGTTTTGTTTTCAACTCGCCAGCAGCGGAAAGGTACGGCACCAAGGTTAAATGAACAACAATAGCATTGTTATCACCTAGCTCCCATAATAACTGTCTTACCGCTTCTATGTAAGGTAACGATTCTATATCACCAACCGTTCCTCCAATCTCCGTAATGACGATATCATACTCACCACTTTTACCCAGTACCTGAACACGTTCCTTTATTTCATTGGTAATATGTGGTACCACCTGAACCGTTTTACCTAAAAACTCGCCCCTTCTTTCTTTTTGAATGACACTTTGGTAAATCCTACCCGTAGTAACATTATTGGCCTGTGAGGTACGGACATTTAAAAATCGTTCATAATGGCCTAAATCCAAATCTGTTTCCGCTCCATCATCGGTCACATAACATTCGCCATGTTCATATGGATTTAATGTTCCCGGATCTACATTTATATATGGATCCAACTTTTGAATGGTAGTTTTATAGCCGCGAGACTGCAGTAATTTCGCCAATGAAGCTGCAATGATGCCTTTTCCTAATGATGAAGTAACGCCTCCCGTAACGAAGATGTATTTGGTTTGTGCCATGTATCGAATTCTATGTTACGGGACACAAAGTTACAAATTGAGGTTAGAACTTAACGGGTTTACCTAGGAAAATGTTTTTGTATTTTTCGAATTATGGATTCTAGCCCGTTTATTCTAATTTCTAACGTAGATTTCAATAAATCTCCTAATTTTCCATCAGGAAATCCCTTTTGTTGAAACCATATTAAATAGGGTTCAGGTAAATCTATTAAATACCGACCTTTATATTTACCAAATGGCATTCTATAATGGGCCAATTCTATTAGTTTTTGCTTATCAGGATTAATTTCCATTTTTAAATCTAAAAAAATTATCTTTAAGGAATAATCAACTATTACAACATGAAAAGAAGAAATTTTATTGGAACCTCAGCGGCTGCCTCTGTCGGATTCTTGACAACTTCAGCAGCAATGGCCAACAATGAAAATAAAAATCAATCCAATAAATTAAAGTACAATATTAATCATAGTGTATGTTATTGGTGCTATGATTCCATTCCTTTTGAAGAATTTCTTAAACATTTGGTAGAAATGGATATTCGCTCAATAGATTTGGTAGGCCCGGACGAATTTCCTTTACTAAAAAAATACAATATTCATGCTTCTATGTGCTGGGGTGCCGGCAAAGGGATTGTGGAGGGCTGGAACGACCCCAAGCTTCACGATGAACTTATAGCGGACTATGAACGGGTAATTCCTTTGGTTGCCGAGGCCGGCTATACCAATCTCATTTGTTTTAGCGGAAACAGAAACGGCATGGATGACCTGGTAGGCTTGCGTAATTGTGCAAAGGGGCTTAAACAATTAATGCCTTTGGCAGAAAAGCATGGGGTAGTTCTACAAATGGAACTTCTGAACAGTAAAGTAAACCATAAGGATTATATGTGCGATACCTCTGAATGGGGCGTTTCTCTATGCGAAACCATTGGTTCTGAAAACTTTAAATTGCTGTACGATATCTATCATATGCAGATTATGGAAGGTGATATCATTAGAAACATTCAGGATTACCACCAGTATTATGGTCACTACCATACAGGTGGGAATCCTGGTCGTCATGAAATTGATGAAACCCAAGAAATATTCTACCCTGCCGTAATGAAAGCCATTGTAGAAACTGGTTACACCGGCCATGTTGCGCAAGAATTTGTGCCTAGTTGGGAAGACAAGCTAGCCGCCTTAAAACAAGGTGTCACCATATGTGATGTTTAGCCCTAATAAACTAATAACAAAAAAAGCACCTGTAACAGGTGCTTTTTTTATAAATTCTATTGTTGCAAGGCTGCTTTAATTTCGCCAATCCATCTTTCCTGTACGGGCAAATTCCTAGAATAGTTGGTTTCAGCGTCATATTTGTTCTGAAAATCATTGAGCTGACGTAAAGTAGCTTTATATATTTTACGTACTTCTTGCTTAATATCGGTACCAAATTTTGTATTCCGTAATCTCGTTTTAAGTTTACGCGCATAGAGCTCCGTAATATCAAAATGTAACTGTTCGTGTTTTAAGGTAACCTCATTACACACCTTTGGCCTGTACCAAGATCGTGTAGGATAAAAATAAGTATAGACATTAAATTTCACCTTCATTTCCCTACCTTCATAATACGTTGAGAAATCATAACTAATACCACTTGCCGTGGTAGCAGCCGCTTCCGCACCATGGGGTACGGCACCTTTAAAATTAGCCCAAGTTAATTTAAGATCGGGATTCCAAGGTATTTGTTCTTGCCCATAGCCCCAAATGACATGGACTAACAGAAGAAGTATACCTAGCTTAATATGTTTTAAATATCCCAATGATAGGTGATTACTTTCTCAATGTCCGGGTGAAGACTATACAGCACAGGACAGGTATTGGCAGTATGCTCCAAGATTTTTCTGTCTTTACTTGAAATTTGTGATGGTAAATGTAATGCTACTTCTATTTTAGAAATTCTTCTTGGCGAAGCGGCCATGTGTTTAGTAACCTGGGCCGTAGACCCATCTAAAATAATTTCCAAGCCTTTAGCTTTAATACCCATCATGGTAAGCATACAGCTGGCCAAACCTGTTGCAACGGTATCGGTAGGTGAAAAGGCCTGCCCTAGTCCGTTATTATCCACAGGGGCATCGGTCATAAATGTATTGCCGGATTTTAGGTGAATACATTCCGTCCTTAAATTACCGTTATATGTTACTTTTGACGTCATATTACTTTAATTCCTTTATTCTTAAATCATCCATCATCATAATATAGGAAGCCTGATTGTAATATCCAGATATTCCTTTTCGCTCATAATCAAACTTATTGCCGTTGTATTCCGTTTCGCCAATAAATCTGGAAACGTCTATCAAATCATTTTTATACGCCAATTTCAACAACAGATCATAGGTAACATCAAAACCTCTTACCGCATAACGGTCAGGATTATCTCCAAAACGTTTTCTATAGCGCTCTACAAAAGAGTTATTGGTCACCTCACGATTAACTGATGGGTAGGTGAAATTTAAATTGGATAAATGGGTGTTGGATATAACATCTTTCTCAAATGCAGAATTCATATCTGTAGTGAACATACGCACTTTTACCTTATCCTTTTCTGACAAGGGGTCAAAGGCTGTATTATTGAACGCATTTAAAATGGATACCACACTGGCCACCAATCTATAATTCTCAGATTCTACAAAAACCCAGTTTGGAACTTTATTGGAAAGAAGTGCTTGTAATTTATCTCTATTTATTCCAATATTTTTTTCCTCTTCCTTGACTACGACAACCTTGGCCGTGGGAAAATGGTTTAAAATAGCATTTTGCCTAGACCTACTTTTTTCATCGGCAATGACCAAAATAGTCTCATTGGTATGGGTTTCTTCCACATAGTCCAACATATGTTCTACCAAAACCTCTTCATTGGTATATGAAAAGAACACGTTATCTAAACTTATATCACTTTTTGCCGGTACAGGGGCCACTACAGGAATATTATATTTAGAAGCCTGTACTGCGGTTTCTTTTAACGAAGCAACATCCAACGGACCAAAAATAGCGTTATAGCTCCCTAGATTTTCCGATTGAAGTATTTTTTTGGTGTGCATTAAATCTAATTGGTTATCCAAGGTTTTCACTTGAACGGACACACCCAAAGATTGTAAAGAATCTATTGCGACCAAGGCCCCGGAATAAAGACCAAGGCTGTATTTTAAACTGTTTCTTGAATCTATGATTTTTTCCGTTCCTTCTTTATCCTCCAGATTCAACTTATCTAAACGAAAAGGCAAAAGAAACAAGACCTTAGGTGTAATGGCCACATTGATACTATCTAATAAATCTACCTTGTCTAACACCAATGAATTACGCACCTCAAAATCCCCAACATTATCTTTGGGCAATTTTAAAATCATCCCAGCCTTTAGACCATCTTTTAAATCTGGGTTTAATTGGATAAGTTCTGCCCATGTCATCCCAAATTTTCTTGTTAGCCTAAACTCGTTCTGTTTTGGCTTAACCTCATAGAAAATGTAGTTATCCGTATTGATAACCCCTGGGTCAACTTTTTTTTCAGGGATTCTTATAACCATTCCTTCCTTTAGACCACCACGTTCCGTAATCTCTGGATTTAAACGGACTATCTCATCAGATTTTACACCAAATTCCTGTTCCAAACGGTAGAAGTTCATTTTAGCAGGAACGGTGTAAGAAATAAACAGTTCCGTTACTTGATTGCTCACCGTGCTACCAGGAATCTTTGGCATGAGCAGTTCATAACCTTCGGACAGGTAGTTGTTTGTTTTGGACAACCCTGGATTAAGCACTAACATACTATCTATTGAAATACCGTATTTGTGGGCAATACTCCAACGTGTTTCCTTTGGTGCCACGATATACTTTTCATAATCGTCTGAGTTCAACGGATTCTCCACAACAGCAGGTGCCTTATATTTAGGTATGCGCAGTTCCATCTTTTTTTGTAATGGCGAAGCGTATAAGACCGTATTATATCTTTTTAATTCTTCTTCAGAAATTTTATACTGCTGGGTAATACCAAATATGGTCTCTTTCTTCTTTACTTTGTGCGTAGTAAACCCAATAGGCTCTCTAGCATTTGTAGAATCTTGCATTACATTTTTATTCAGCACAGCAACGGCATCATTGGTCTGGGAAGTAACCTTTGCACCGGGTACCACCAATATGGTATTTGGTCTTAATGCCTGACCAGCTTTAATCTCTTTATTGTACTGCAAAATATTGGCTGGAGATACACCATACATTTTAGAAATACTTTCCAAAGTCTCTCCTGATTTAACTTCATGTGTATTGAATTTTTGGCCCAATGCAGTACACGAAACCAAAAAACAAAAAGCACAAATAACGTAAAGCTGATTTATTATATATTTCATATTATTCCCATTCTATTGTTGCTGGCGGCTTTGAACTTATATCATATACGACACGATTTACCCCAGGGACTTTATTAATGATATCATTGGACGTTTTTTGTAAAAACTCATATGGAAGATTAACCCAATCTGCCGTCATGCCATCTGTACTTTCCACGGCCCTTAATGCTACACATTTTTCATAAGTACGCTCATCTCCCATAACACCAACACTATTTACGGGCAATAACATAGCTCCTGCCTGCCATACCTTATCATATAGCCCCCACTCTTTAAGTCCATTTATAAAAATAGCGTCCACTTCTTGAAGTATGGCCACTTTCTCCGGTGTTATATCTCCTAGAATACGGATAGCCAAACCTGGCCCGGGAAATGGGTGTCTACCCAATAAAGATGGGTCAATACCCAAGCTTGCACCTACCCTACGCACCTCATCCTTGAACAACATTTTTAAAGGCTCTACCACTTTTAACTTCATAAAATCTGGCAAACCACCCACATTGTGGTGACTCTTAATGGTTTGCGAAGGTCCACCGGTAGCCGACACAGATTCTATTACATCTGGGTAAATAGTACCCTGGGCCAACCACTTTGCATTTTCTACCAAGTGCGATTCATCATCAAACACCTCTATAAAAACGCGACCAATGGTTTTTCGTTTGGTTTCTGGATCGCTCTCTCCTGCCAAATCATCCAAAAAGCGTGCCGAAGCATCTACACCTTTTACATTAAGGCCCATACCTTCATATTGGTTCAATACATCCGAAAATTCATTTTTTCGTAAAAGTCCGTTATTAACAAAAATACAATGCAGGTTCTTACCTATTGCCTTATGTAACAATACGGCCGCTACCGAAGAGTCTACCCCCCCGGATAGTCCTAAAATAACTTTTTCATCACCAATTTTCTCCTTTAGTTCCGCAACGGTCTTGTCCACAAAAGCATCGGGGGTCCATGTTTGTTCCATCTTGGCAATCTTCACCAAAAAGTTTTCCAAAAGTTGTTTTCCGTCTGTGGAGTGATATACCTCTGGATGAAACTGTATGGCGTAGGTTTGCTCCCCATTAAATTTAAAAGCTGCATTTTCTACATCATGAGTACTGGCCAGTAATGTAGCAGCATCAGGCAATTTTTTAATAGTATCCGCATGGCTCATCCATACTTGACTACCTGAATCTATATGCTCCAAAAAAGCTTCATCTTTTGCAACAAAACTTAAATTGGCACGACCGTATTCCCTTGTATTTGATTTTTCAACACTTCCTCCATTAAAATGAGCAAGGTATTGAGCTCCATAACAAACACCCAACAAAGGTTTTTTACCCCTAATCTCCGACAAGTCTGGATGTGCAGCATCATCACCCCTTACAGATAAGGGAGATCCCGATAAAATTACCGCCTTATAGCCTGAAAGGTCCTTGGGTAGTTTGTTATATGGTTTAATTTCTGAAAAAATGTTAAGCTCACGAACGCGTCTACCTATTAATTGCGTGTACTGTGAACCAAAATCTAATATTAGGACTTTATTTTGCATGGGCAAAAATAGCAAATTGACGGTTCTTGAAAAGTATCTTTTGGTTATATTTAAACTTCATTTTAATTTTTTTTATGAAAAATGTAAGTGCTATTATTTTTGGTGCAGCAATTATCATTGCCGCCTTCTTTTTAGGAAATGCCTATGTACGTAGGGCCAACCCGCCTCAAATTATTTCGGTAACCGGTTTGGGGAACGAAAATTTTACCTCTGACCTTATTGTCTGGGAAGGACAATTTTCATCTAATAGTACGGTATTAAAAACGGCTTTTGACCAATTAAATAAGGATAAGGAAATTGTTAGACAATATTTGACTTCTAAGGGGATCCCTACAGAAAATATTATTTTCAACAGTGTACAAACAACAGAAATGCGAGATAACCAATATGATAATGGTAATTACGTAGGCAGCATATTTAGAGGGTACCAACTTACCCAAACCTTAAAAATAGAATCTGAAGATGTTGCTTTAATTGAAGGCGTCTCTAGAGAAATAACCGAACTTCTTAATAAAGGGGTGCAATTCAATTCCTATCCACCAAGATATTACTATACCAAATTAGCCGATCTTAAGATTGAAATGATTTCAAAAGCAACGGAAGATGCACGAATACGTGCTGAAAAGATTGCGGAAAATGCAGGTAGCGGACTTGGTGACCTGGTATCTGCCAATATGGGAGTTTTTCAAATTACGGGCCAAAATTCCGGAGAAGATTTTAGTTGGGGAGGTGCATACAATACCTCGTCTAAAAACAAAACTGCCTCTATTACCATGAGGTTAGAATATAAAGTAAAATAGTTTTTCTACTTTAATTGATCCTTTATAATGATCTGGATCAAAACTTATTAGCCCGGTCACGGTAGCCATTAAAAACAAAAGCCCGGTAACCAACCGGGCTTTCTAATCAACCAACCATTAATTTGAATACATTAAAAGAATTCCATCTTTTTCATAACAATCTGTATTCAACCAATTTGTCGTACACTAATTACTTTCCTTACACCACCACAAACAAAAAGCCCAGGAACCACCCTGAGCTTTTCAACTAAATCAAAACCAACTTCAAACCAAAAAAAATCAAACTTTAATTTTCATAGCCATTTTCTATATAACAACTAGAAATAGCTTTACCCTACCCCACGTGGCATTTATTTTTAACTTTAAACAAAAAAATATAATGTCCGATGTCTTTTTTGAGGAAATGCTAAATGAACTATTCAATGGAATTAAAGTACATGGGCATCCATTTAGAACAGTTTCCTTAGCAACTGTAGGCCAAAATGCCAAGCCCAGATTATGTACTGTAGTCTTGCGAGAAGTAACCAATGATTTAAAACTGACCGTTTATACCGATAGTCGCTCCCAAAAAATAAGTAATTTGTTGCTCAACAATCAGATTGGCCTACTCATGTACGATCCTGATAAATTGTTACAGGTCAAAATTGAAGGACAAGCGCATATTGTAAAGGACGTAGAACGGTTAGACACTAGTTGGAGCAACATACCTACGAATAGCCGACGGGATTACATAACCCACCACAGCCCTAGCAGCGAAATAAACAACCCAAGCTCAGTTGAATATTTAAACAACGATCATTATTTTGCCATGATCGATATTGTACCACAAAAAATAGAATATTTAAAACTTAAAAGACCCCATCATATAAGGGTTGCTTTTGAAAAGGAACACGATACTTGGAAAAGCACATTTTTAGTTCCTTAAATCCGAATAAAAATAAATGTCCTGCTTTTCCTTCCCAAAGTCAAGGAGACTGTCCACTACTTTAAAATTTTTATAGACCGGTTTCTTAAACGAGACTAAAATTTCTTTAGTAACCGTATCTTTTTTTACATAAGAGTAATCATCTTGGGCAATTATTTTTCGCCCTGGATGCAATAATCTAATATTACCTGCATAGGTTACATTGGGCAGGTTCCATAGATGATGGGGATATGTATTCTTCAATTTATCTGCAATTGGATGAAATCCATACTGTACAGAAGACTTGACCTGTAATACTTTTTCTATAGGTGTTCTTACCACCTGGGCAAATAATACACCATAAAATAGCCAAAACCCTATTTTCACAAGCCTAAAATGGTTTTTAAGTGTTACAGATTCCCATAACAAAACCGTAAAGGGCAAGAATAATGGCAACAACCATCTAGTTTCTACTTTTTGGGTCTGAAATATCAAAAAAAACAATAACAATACTACCAACTGGGCAATACCCATTTTACAAAACCAACTTGTTTTAGGTTTTTTAAACGTCAATAATTTAAAAAAGAACCCAAGGCCCAATACTATAAAAAGCACATAACCCAAGGCCAATATGCCCTTGACAAAAGTTAATGCCGGCATCATGGAAAATGTAGGGGCTACAGAATTGCCCATGACCTTTTCCTGAATACTTTCCGATAATACTTCCTTGTAACCAGACGGGCCCAATAACCAAGAAACATGGGGATAAATTATTGCAAAGGCAATTACAATGGAAATAGAAATACGTATGTTCCAAATTGCCGAAAAAAGTTTTTTATCCCAAAGGGAAACCACAAATAAGGCTATCAGAAAAAATACATAATTATATTTGGACAAGATTCCTATACCTACCAAAAAACCGAGCAAAATATAGTTCGTATACGTTCTTTTTAGATTTAATTGATGCAAGGACAAATAAGTGCCAATTATTGCTAGGCACAACAAACTGGTATGCGATAACCTTCTAAACATAAAATCAATAAACACCGGCACCAATACTAAAAGCAATACTGACAACTGGGCCTTGGTTTGGTTCTTTAACCTTACCAAAGCAAACCTATAGAGTATAAACAAGGTCAAAGCAAACAGCACCCCCCTTAACAAGGAAAATGAAATCTTATTTACACCAAAAATCTGGTTACAAAAGAACTGAGCCCAAGTATAAAGTGGCGGTTGGTCGTCATACCCCAAACGTAACCACTGCGTATAATAGGCCTGTTCGGCATCCTCTAGCTCCAGCGCATTTTTTAATAAGGTAATACCGGTAATTGCTAAAAAGGAAGTAATTGCAAGCAGGGTTACCTTTTGTTGAGAACCGCTTTTGCCTACCATCTATTTACAGGTTATCACGGTAAAATCTAACGATAAGGGCTGTAATGAATTTATTAGCATAGGTATTAATTCTTCACCATACGCCAAATAAAATTCAGCAAAATTTAGGCTACGCTCCTGTAAGGACTGTCTGGGGAATAGTTCATTTTGGATTTCAGTTAACCTGACAACGTGATCTTTCAATTTTATTTTCTGCGCCTTCAACAACCGTTTTTCCAATGCATCCAAGCCCTTTTTTTGCTTGACTTCTTGGGCCTTTACAGCCCCTAAAAAGGATTTATCTGTTTTTTCCGCCAAATCATATAATGCCTCAAATTGTGATTCCAGGGTCTTTTTTTGAGGTGCAAAATCAATATCTATATTAGAGATTTCCCTAATTTTTTTATTGATAAGGCTACTTTGTTTCAAGAATAGATCGGACTTTGAAATTTTTAAACGGTTTAGCTTATCGGCCTGCTTTTCGGTAATCAACAAAGCAGAATTTCTAACCAATAAAATAGGAAAAGGTACATCCATTGACTTAAAAGCTGCCTTAAGTTCTAACCAATAAGCAATTTCTCCCCCACCTCCTATATAACAAAGGTTAGGCAAAATAATTTCTTGATACAGAGGGCGAGCAATTACATTGGGTGAAAATTTTTCAGGGGAATTCTCCATCTCAAGTTCCAGTTCCTCCCTTGAAAAAGAAAGGTCCGTATCATGTACTACATATCTACCCTGGCTTTCCACAATACGTTCACGAACACCATTTGCTAAATAAAAATAATTAATTTCACGCGGGTTCACTTGAATGTTATAGTCTGGAGACAATTCTTTTATTTCTTCAATAGTAGCCGAAACTTTTTTAAAGGCAACTTGTTCAAATATATCCTTCTTCATGTAAGGCACAAGCTGCTTCTTTAATTCCTTATCATCCCCATCAACAATAACCAGCCCGTACTCGGCAAATAATTCATTGGCCAAATACCGGGTAGCATCGGTTAAATTATCATGTTTAAGGTATGAAGCCTGAAACAACTTCTTTAAATCTTGCGCATTTTTACTGTCACCTATTGTATTTGCGAACAAGGTAAAGACTTCATTTAAACCCTCTGTGGACAATTGACCTACGGCCCCACTTGCCTGTTTGTTCCATTGAAACTTTAATCCCTTGTAATTAAAAAAATTGATTTCTTCAAAATCATGATCTTCCGTAGCCATCCAATAAACAGGAACAAAATTATAATCTGGATACGTAGACTTTAATTCTTTAGCAAGGTTTATGGTGGATATTATTTTATATAAAAAGTATAATGGACCCGTAAATAAATTTAATTGATGACCCGTTACTATGGTAAAAGTGTTGTTTTCCTTTAACAACCCAATATTATCTTGTGTTTGTACCGATGTCTTTATCCGGTGGTACTGCTCATTTAAGGAACGGTATAATATGGCACGCTGCTGGGTGGTGAAACTTTTTTCCTTTTCCGTTATTTGCTCTTTAAACCCATCTATAGAAGGAAATCTATGGTACAAGGATCTTAATTTTACATCTTCTGCGATGTAATCACAAATAAGCTTAGAAAAATAGCCCGTTTTGTTCAAGGGCAAACAATCAATATCCATACAAAAATTAAAAACTAAGTAAATATAAAACCCTTTCAACGTATTCTTCCTAAAAATACGTTAATTACCTCAAGTATCAACTACCTATAAACTCGCTAAAATACACTTCTTAAGATGGTGGTTTAGCATTTATTTTAATAGATTTGGCCGTATCGATTAGAACCGACCTTATGAAAACAAAATTACATTTTCTTCTTTTAGTTTTACCTTATATAGTATTGGCCCAGCTGAAATCTCCTTCAGAATTTTTAGGGTATGAACTTGGAACCCAATTCACCAGACATCACCAAGTGGTAGATTACTATGAATATTTAGCCCAGTCAGAACCGCAACGAATGAAACTAATGGAATATGGCAAGACGAACGAACGTAGGTCTTTGTTGCTTGCTACCATCTCGAGCAAATCCAACATGGAAAACCTTGAGCAAATTAGAGCGGAACATTTAAAAGGAATGAACGGCGAAGGAACTTCTAATAAAGCTATTGTATGGCTAAGTTACAATGTACATGGTAACGAAAGTGTAAGTACAGAGGCATCAATGCAGACCATATACGACCTATTGACCATTAAGAGTGATTACTTAGAGGATATTGTAGTTCTAATAGACCCTTGTATTAACCCAGATGGTAGAGATCGGTACGTAAACTGGTACAATCAATATAAAAATACACCACATCAAGTAGACCCTAACAGTAAGGAGCACCATGAAGGTTGGTGGAGCGGGCGTAGCAATCATTATATGTTTGATTTGAATAGGGATTGGGCATGGCTTACACAGGTAGAAAGCCAACAACGTTTGGTACAGTTTAATAAGTGGTTACCACATGTTCATGTAGATTTTCACGAACAGGGCGTGGACAACCCCTATTATTTTGCTCCTGCCGCAGAACCTTTTCATGAAGTTGTTACCGATTTCCAAAGAGAATTTCAACGTACCATAGGTAAAAACCACGCCAAATATTTTGATGAGAACGGATGGTTCTACTTTACCAAAGAGGTGTTTGACCTGCTTTATCCAAGCTACGGTGACACCTACCCTACCTACAATGGCGGTGTAGGTATGACCTATGAACAAGGAGGTAGCGGCCAGGCCGGTTTGGGTATTATTACCGCAATTGGCGATACCTTAACGTTGAAGGACAGAATTCTTCACCACCACACCACCGGACTTTCAACGATAGAAGTTGCTTCCAAAAACATTACCAAGTTAAACGATGAGTTCAAAAATTTCTATGCGGAAAAAGACTATACCTATAAAAGCTATATTCTTAACGGAAACCCGGATAAGCTAGAGGCACTCACCAAATTGTTGGACCAACATGAAATTATGTATAATGCCGGTGAAGATGCCACCATTAAAGGTTACAGTTATAACACTGCCAAGACTGGTTCTTTGAAAAGTTCCAAGAACAGTATCGTCATACCAAGTAACCAACCTAAGAGTACATTAGTAAAAGTATTGTTTGAGCCTATTGCAAAATTAAGCGATTCTGTTACCTATGACATTACCGCATGGTCTTTACCATACGCCTATGGTCTTGATGCATTGGCCAGTGAAAATACCGTAAAAGGAACTAGAATTACTCAAGACACTAATGATTACAGATCCATAACGCCCAATAGCTATGCATATTTAACGGACTGGAACAGCATGAAAGATGCTAGATTTCTGGCAGAACTCTTACGCAAAAATATACGGGTACGTTTTACCCATAAACCATTTACTTTAGATGGTATTGCTTATGAACGAGGAACACTTATCATAACCAAAAGCGATAACAAAAACATAAAGGATTTTAATGGTATTTTAAAGAATGCGGCCATTAGCCATAAAAAAGAAATTACCGCTACCAATACCGGTTTCGTAGAAAGTGGAAAGGATTTTGGTTCAAGTTATGTTGATGTTATTCAAAACCTGAATATAGCCGTACTATCCGGAAAACCAACTTCTACCCTTAGGTTTGGTGAAATTTGGAATTTCTTTGAGCAACAATTAAACTACCCAGTAGCTATCTTAGATGAAGAATATTTCCATAAGGTAGATTTATCTAGATACGACGTTCTTATTTTACCAGATGGTCGTGGTTATAATTCTTTCCTGAACAAGCATATTAAAGAAAAAATCAAGGATTGGGTTAAGGATGGTGGTAAATTAATTGCCATGGCAGGAGCAATTGATAAACTTTCCTCAGATAAGGAATTTACCATCAAAGAAAAAGAAACGAAAAAAGACACTACTATTAACCTTGAATCATTTGAGGTTTCTGAACGCGAACAGATTAAATCTGCTATAACGGGGGCTATTTTTAAGGCTAGTGTAGATAATACCAACCCGCTTGCATATGGTTATAGCGATACCTATTTTACCCTAAAACTAGGTGACCGTTCCTATAATTATCTTGAAAATGGCAGCGCGGTTTATTTAAGTGAAGGTGCAAATGAACCCGTTTCCGGTTTTGCCGGTAGCGATGCTAAAAATAAAATAGCTGAAACCTTGATTTATGGTACACAACAACTAGGTAAAGGTCAGGTAATCTATATGATAGACAACCCACTATTTAGAGGTTTTTGGGAAAATGGGAAACTGTTTTTCGCCAACGCCCTCTTTATGGTACATTAATCTATAAATTAGCAAACCAATAGTTGACTTGTTCTTGTCAACATGTCTTTTAATATTTAAAAAAATAGCAATTGCAGATCGCCCAGTTTTTGAAAGATATGGCTCTGGGCATTTTTAGCTATCCATATGCTAACAGTTGGTTATTCTACCATTCCGATGATGCGTAGAAAGTATTAACTATATACCTTTTCTGACATATAATGACTTTGGCAGCTTAAGCGCTCCATATATTGCCTAGAATAAGTTGTTATGGATACTTCTATCTAAATTGACGACTTGTAACGCAGGTTTTCAATCAAGAATATGAAAGCTTAAAATATCCTATATTTATTGCACTATAAATAAATAACACATAACCATATTTGAAAATGAAAAAATCAATTTTAAAAATCGCTTTGTTTGCACTAGTATGTTTTACATGTACCCAAACTTTTGCACAAACAACGAACATTAGTGTAATAGATAGTGCCGCTACGGTAGAACCCAAATTAAAATTTGGATGTGGATTTGGCCTTAATTTTTTAGGTGGCACCAATATTACCTTATCACCCAATTTACGCTATGCCGTAAGTGATAAATTTAATTTAGGTGCCGGTATTCAAGGTAGTTATACTTCTATTAAAGATGTGCAAAAAACAACCACCTTTGGCGCCAATATTATTACTGAATACATTCCCACCAAGAAATTTACTACCCTGCTGGAATTTGCACAGTTAAAGGTGAACAATACCAGGGAGACTACTACTGGAGAGGTTAAAGATAACTTTTGGGAATCTGCTCTTTTTGTTGGTGCCGGTTATAATATCAACAATAAAATTACCATAGGAGCTAAATACAATGTGTTGTATGATGACGATGAAAGTGTCTACACCAGTCCTATTATTCCCTTTGTCAACATTTCTTTTTAAAAAATACCCATTAAAAAACCCTAATGGCCAATGTGTTTACCATTAGGGTTTTTTATTAATATTAGTCTTTTTTATGTTATACAGGTTCTCCATATAAATCAAAATCTGCTGCTTCGGTGATTTTTATATTGACAAATTCACCTTGCTTTACATAATGCTTTGCAGCATCTATCAATACTTCATTATCCACATCTGGGGAATCAAATTCAGTCCTTCCAATAAAATAATTACCCTCTTTACGGTCAATAATGCAACGGAAGGTTTCTCCCACTTTTTTCTGGTTAAGCTCCCAAGATATTTGGGACTGTATTTCCATGATAATGTTGGCGCGTTCTTGCTTAACTTCCTCGGGCACATCATCCACCAAAGAGAAAGCATGAGTATTTTCTTCGTGGCTATAGGTAAAACAACCTAAACGCTCAAAACGCATTGTTTTCACCCATTCCTTTAATATTTCAAAATCCTCTTCTGTCTCACCAGGATACCCTACTATCAAAGTGGTCCTAATCGTCATTTCCGTAACTGCCGCCCTAAACTCCTGCAATAATTTAGTGGTTTTCTCTTGGGTGGTTCCACGACGCATGCTTTTTAGTATACGATCGGAGATATGCTGTAAGGGTATATCCAAATAGTTACAAACTTTAGGCTCACGGTTCATCACCTCTAGAACATCCATAGGAAAACCTGTTGGAAATGCATAGTGCAATCTGATCCATTCTATACCTTCTACCTTGACCAACGCCTCCAATAATTCCGCCAAATTACGTTTCTTATACAAGTCCAGACCATAATAAGTAAGGTCTTGCGCAATAAGAATCAATTCTTTTACTCCTTTGGCAGATAACTTCTGGGCTTCCGTTACCAGTTCTTCAATAGGCTTACTTTTATGCTTACCGCGCATTAAGGGTATAGCACAAAATGAGCATGGCCTATCACAACCTTCTGCAATTTTTAAGTATGCATAATTCTTGGGGGTAGTTGTTAACCGCTCCCCTATTAATTCATGTTTATAATCCGCTCCTAATGCCTTTAAAAGCCCTGGTAGTTCACTAGTGCCAAAATACTGATCCACATTAGGAATCTCTTTCTGTAAATCTGGTTTGTACCGTTCACTTAAACATCCGGTAACAAAAACCTTGTCCACAACACCTTCTTCTTTTCTTTGGACATATTCTAAAATTGTATTGACACTTTCTTCTTTTGCATTGGCTATAAAACCACAAGTGTTGATTACAACAATATTTCCTTCCTCCTCATGCACCACCTTTTTATTATTGGCCTTTAATTGGCCCATAAGTACTTCTGAGTCGTAAACATTCTTTGAGCAACCTAAGGTTACCACATTGATTTTGTTCTTCTTAAGGGTTTTTGTCCTCATAATTTTAATTGGGGTGCAAAAATACGATTTGGTGCTTTAAAAACGTTAGATATGGACAAAATTACCGGTAATCTTTACGGGTTTATTGAAAATTAGGGCACTAACTTAAACTTTATCATGAAATTTCCCCATTTTATCTACCTACTTACTTTAATACCAATGCTTTATTCCTGCTCAAAGGAATCCACGCAAGAAACCGAAAAAACCATTGACACACCTGTTGTCACGGATTCTCTACCAGCAGCGGCCTATTTTCCACCAATAAGTCGCACCAATGAATGGGAAACCGTTTCCTTTAACGCCCTTGGCTGGAACGAGAATAAAGTACCATCGTTACTACAATTTCTAGAAGAAAATAATACTGATGCATTTATTATTTTAAAAAATGGACGCATAGTCCTGGAAGAGTATTTTGGAGATTTTAAAATGGATGACAACCATGCTTGGAATTCTGCCGGAAAAAACCTGACCGCAATGCTAACTGGTATTGCCCAACAAGAAGGTTTTTTAAAAATTACCGATACTACCTCTACTTATTTAGGAGACGGTTGGTCTAGCCTTACCATGGAACAGGAACAAAAAATTAGTATTAAAAACCAATTGACCATGACCACAGGATTGGATTATACCGTAGAAAATAATTTTTGTACCGATCCCGAATGTCTGCAATATTTAAATGAACCGAATTCTAAATGGTATTATCATAATGCCCCTTATACCCTATTGGATGATGTCATTGCAAATGCTGTCAATTCTGACTTTAATACATACTTCTCAGAAAAAATAAAGGAACCTATTGGCATGCAAGGTACCTTCATAAAAATTGGTTACAATAATGTATACTTCAGCACCGCAAGAAGCATGTCCCGTTTTGGAATTTTAAACTTGCAAGAGGGTGTTTGGGACGGTGAGGTTATTTTAAACGATGCCGTCTATTTTAATGATATGATCAATTCTTCCCAAGAATTAAATCAAGCTTATGGGTATCTATATTGGCTAAATGGCAAGGACAGTTTTAGATTACCCAATACCGAGGCTGAATATACGGGTAGCCTAATACCAAATGCTCCGGACGATCTATATGCAGCACTAGGAAAAAATGACCAAAAATTATATATGGTACCCAGTATGGATTTGGTCATTGTGAGAATGGGCGGTGCAAGTGATGAAGAACTTTTAGGCCCTTCTAGCTTTGATAACGAAATCTGGGGCTTGTTAAATGAAATTATTATACAACCAACCCCTTAATACTAACTATCATTTTACCAGTATCTAAGAAATACCTTATTTATTAGAGCATTACAATGTGTATTTTTGTAAAAAAAATTGATGGATTTTAAAACTTTGGCCGAAGAGCGCTACACTACCAAAATTTTTGATGCTAGTAAAAAAATTCCTGAAACCCAGGTAGAAGAATTAAAGGAAATCCTTAAACTTAGCCCCTCGTCTATTAATAGTCAACCGTGGCTGTTTTCATTTGTTTCCAATGATGAAATAAAGAACTCCTTGGCCGAAGCCTCTTTTTTTAATGCCCCAAAAATTAAAAATGCAAGCCATCTAGTGGTTTTTAGCGTTATGGATAATCTGGAGCGTTTTGAAAAACACGTAGAGGACAATCTTGCGGAAGGTTCCATTAACTATTACAAGCAGTTTGTAAAAGGACAACCTGCCGAAACGACCATTACTTGGCTTACCCATCAAGTTTACCTATCCCTTGGTTTTTTCTTGGCCGCTTGTGCCGCCATGAAGATAGATAGCACACCTATGGAAGGCATAGAACCTTTGAAATACAAGCAAATTTTAAACTTACAAGACCATAAGGTACTTTTTGCGGTTGCGATAGGTTATAGGGATAATACCGATAAAAATCAGCCCAGTATCAATGGGAAATCAAGGTTAGCGGTAGATAAAGTAGTAGATTCCATTAAATAATTCATAAAGGTAATCGCCATATACCTAATCTTTCTGAGTTAAGGTGAATAATGTAATTTCTGGCCGTACATTAAATCTTACTTGTAGCAGACAACCCAAGGCCCTATTGATATAGAGCGATCTACCATCTTCCAAATCTATAACACCGGCCGTATATTTTCTATTTTCTACCGGTAACAAAGGTGGCGGTAAGAACGGAGGTTTAACCTGCCCACCATGTGTGTGGCCAGATAAAACCCAACCTTGAAAGTTGCCCCAGATTGGCAAATCACATACATCTGGATTATGACATAATACTATTGTTGGTTTGCCTTCCTGAAGTTGATTCATGGCTTTTTCGGGGTCAAAATTTACACCCCACATATCATCTATACCTATAAAATGCATTTCGTTCATTATTACAGATTCATTACGTAGCACCTTTATACCAACCTCACTTAACAGGCCTGCAATACGCAAAGCTACCCGCTCTTCTTCATAATGTATACCATAATCATGATTACCCAATACGGCCACTGTGCCCTTACTGCCCGTAACCGCATGTGCCAATACTTCTTTTAATTGTCCAAATTGACTATCGTCCTCATAACTTACGTAATCTCCCGTATATACAACAAAGTCCGGATGTAAACTTTGGGCCTGCTTAAACGATTCAATGATGTACTGATAATCAAAACTGTTGCCAATGTGGATATCACTAATCTGCATTATGGTTTTACCAACCAAATCTTTGGGTAAATTTTTTACAGGCATCTGTACCCTAACAAATTCTAACCAAAATGGCTCAACCTGCCAACTGTACAAGCCTGATAAAATACCCAGTCCGGCACCCCATTTAAAAATTTGCTTAAAGAACTTTCGCCGCTCCATTATTTCTGTGAAAGTTTATTCACCGTAGCCCTTAGGCATAACCCGTGCTTTAAATTTATTTTCAAAAGCCTTACCCATTCTAAGTAAATTGGCTTCTGAAAACTGCTTACCAATAAACGTAAGACTTATTGGCTCTCCTGTTTCCTTATACCCCATTGGTACGGTTAAGGCTGGGTATTTAGCCACAGCCGCATAACCGGCATGGTAGTTATTTATTGATAAAATAGCATCCAGCCCATGGGTATCCAAAGCGGAATCAAAAAATAATCGTCCATTCTTTTCTAAATTCGCCTTTATTTCCAACAGCTTTTCCTTAGTGGTTGTATCTGCTATTATTCCTTCAAATAACGATTGTCCGTACGGTATCCTTACCGTAGAATCTTGCTTATTAAAATTGATTACCTCTTGTACTGAACCTACTTTTACGTTTGCCGGTACACCAAACTCTTTTAAATACTTTGGCAAATCATTTCGCATATCAATATTAAGGATGCTTAGAAAACCGTCCATATTTACATCCGGCGGAGTAAATTTCACAATTTGCGCCCCTGCTTTTTCTAAATCCTCTACAGTATTCCTGTAAATACTATCTGTCTTCATTAGTTCCGTGAAAGCACCCAATCTCATTTCACTTATTTCTACAGGATGAAGACCTGCCGATAATATTCCCGGAAACTCTTTTTCCACTGAAGCCGGATCCTGCGCATCATGCCCTAGCATTGCAGATAACAATATGGCATTATCCACCACATTTTTGGTCATGGGCCCCGGTGTATCCAATGTACTGGAAATAGGAACAATACCAGTGCGACTTAACAGCCCTATGGTTGGCTTTAAGCCTACCACTGAATTTTGACTACTAGGAGACAAAATTGAACCCGATGTTTCCGTTCCTACGGCTGCAACTGCATAATTTGCTGCAATTGATGTTCCACTTCCAGAACTGGACCCACCTGTTTCAAATATTCTTCTTCCATACGGATTTAAAGTTTGACCGCCATATGCACTATACCCCACCGGACAACCTGAACATAAAAAATAAGCCCACTCACTAAGGTTAACCTTACCCAGAATCAAAGCTCCGTTCTTTTTTAAATTTGATACTATAAAAGCATCCTCTGCTTCATTATTAATCAATGCCAAGGACCCTGCAGTGGTTTTCATGCCCGTAGTATTGATATTATCTTTCAATAAAATTGGCATACCATAAATGGGATGCTGTATTTTGGGCGCCCTATTCATTTTCAAATCTTGATCCAATGCACGAGCCTGTTCTACAACCTTTGCATTTAATGCAATTACCGTATTTAGTGTTGTGTTATTGTTTAATTCATACTTATAAATACGATGTAAATAAAATAGGACCAATTCTTCATAGCTTAAGGCTCCTTGCTCTATAAAATCCCTAATGGCAAAAATATTTTGTTCCAAAATCATAGGGGCCAATGCATGATATTTTTCTTCGCTAAATTTGGAAACTTCATCATATAAAGGCAAAAACACTTCATTCTTGTCCAAAACCTTGGATTGTATCAATTTGTATTGCATACGTTCTATTTCATGATCGGCATTTGCCGCCACCTCAATAGAATCATTATATGGTCTCCATAATACCACTTCGTCTTCCATAGAATTTTTTTTCTCCTTACAAGCGCTCAATAACACAATCGTAAGTATGCCAATAATTTTTTTCATAATATAGTCGTTTACTACTCTTTGGACTCCCAAAGTAAAATACTTGCTTTATTTAACCTGACAAACTCATCTTTCTGTAATTTCTGTGCCAAATCTAAAGATGCCCTTGCAAATTTTATAGCTTCTTTATACAATTCCAAATCTGCAAGTATCAAAGATTTTACCCGGTAATAATAGTAGGTGCCACCATCCATTTTTATGGCCTTGTCCACATAATCCAATGCTTTGTCCGGTTTTAATCCTTGTTCCTGATAATATCTAGCAATTTCATAATAGGTCTGTCCATTGGGCAACGCTTTAAGGGCCTTTTTTATTTGCTCCTCCATCTGCTCTTTGGTGTTAACGGTAATAGGCACCACTACCTTAGTATTTCCCCAATGCCAAATCATATGCAACCCATTATGGTCAATATCATCAAAGGATATCAAAAAATTCTCTTGAAATTCCGATGTTGTTTTTGGTACTATTGGTATTCTAAGCACGTCTTCTTTTGCATTATAGGACGCTCTTCCATCTCCCCAATGATTTATATTCGTATGAAAAACCACTTGCCATTCATTGGCACCCGGAAAAGCATATAAGGCATAGGTACCTTTTTCAAGCTTGGCCCCGTTAACATATACAGGATTGTTAAAGGATATTTTTGTAGAGGCATTGGCACCAACCCGCCATATGCGACCATACGGCACTAGACCTGGCTCACCATTAGATTGGCTCCCAAACAAATAGCGTCCACGAGCAGCAGGACGGGAATATTCAACTTTGATTTCAGTAAACCCTACTTCTTGGACCAAAGTGGAGAACGGACTTGCCTTAGGGTGTTTCATTTGCGCCTTACAAATGCTAACCGTAGTGAACAACAATACAGACCAAATGAATTTCAATAGTTATAATTTAAAGAAAGAGTCTACAAATTCATATTTATTGAATACCTGCAAATCTTCAATACCTTCACCTACCCCAATATATTTAACGGGAATTTTAAATTGATCGGAGATCCCTATTACCACACCGCCTTTAGCCGTACCATCTAACTTAGTAATTGCCAAAGCCGTTACCTCAGTAGCCTTTGTAAATTGTTTGGCTTGTTCAAATGCATTCTGACCGGTTGAGCCATCTAAAACCAAAAGCACTTCATGTGGGGTGTCTTCTACCACCTTTTGCATGACACGCTTTACCTTGGTCAATTCATTCATTAAGTTCACCTTATTGTGTAAACGGCCAGCGGTATCTATTATAACAACATCTGCATCTTGTGTAACAGCAGAACTTAAAGTATCAAAAGCAACAGAAGCGGGATCGCTGCCCATTTGCTGCTTTACAATAGGAACATCTACACGATCCGCCCATACCTGTAATTGATCTATGGCTGCGGCCCTAAAAGTATCTGCCGCACCCAATACAACCTTTAAACCTTGTTTTTTATATTGATAGGCCAATTTACCAATGGTAGTTGTCTTGCCAACGCCATTAACCCCTACGACCATAATTACATATGGCTTTTTTCCTTCAGGACGATTTAGCCCTACATTCTCACCCTGATCGGTTTCCGATAAAAGTGCGGCAATTTCCTCTCTAAGTATACCGTTAAGTTCTTCCGTACCTACATATTTATCTCTAGCAACCCTTGCTTCTATTCTGGTAATTATCTTAAGCGTGGTATCTACCCCAACATCTGAGGTTACCAGAACTTCTTCAAGATTATCAAGGACATCATCATCCACTTTGGACTTTCCGGCAACCGCTTTTCCCAATTTGGAAAAAAAATTGGTCTTGGTTTTCTCCAAACCTTTATCCAAGGTCTCTTTCTTTTGCGTAGAAAATATCTTTTTAAATAGGCTCATTGTTTCAGCTATAGTTATTCAAATATAAAAATTAAAAAGCCCCTTTCGTAGGAAAGAGGCTTACAATAACTACAAAAAGTTATTAATCTTATTTCTTGGCAATCCAAGCATCCACCAATTCTGGTGCCATTACTTGCTCAACAAAAACATAAGCACCGGATTTTGGTGACTTAACCATTTTTATTGCCTTTGTCAATCTTTTAGAACTTGTCTGTAAACTTGCTACGGTTTTCTTAGCCATGACTTATTATTTTTGTGATTGTCGTCTTAAACGAAAATCTATTTAATTTCTTTATGAACGGTCATTCTCTTAAGAATAGGATTGAATTTTTTAATTTCCAATCTCTCAGGAGTGTTCTTTTTATTCTTAGTTGTAATATATCTAGAAGTTCCTGGTTGTCCAGATTCCTTGTGCTCAGTGCACTCTAATATTACTTGTATTCTATTGCCTTTCTTTGCCATCGTACGCTATATTTTCCAGATTATTTAATAACTAATCCTTTTGCTTTTGCCTCTTTTAACACAGCAGAAATGCCTTTTTTATTGATACTTTTTAAAGCTCTTGTTGAAACTTTAAGCGTAATCCAACGGTCTTCCTCAGGAATGTAAAAACGCTTCTTTGAAAGATTTACATCAAATCTTCTTCTGGTTTTATTGATTGAAAACGATACGTTGTTCCCAAACATCGCCTTCTTCCCCGTAATTTCACATACTTTTGACATCGTGCTGACTTTTTCTTTTAAACAGGGTGCAAATTTATATCATTTTTATCGTACAGACAACATAATACTTCACATTTTTAAAATTTCTTTTTGAAGGAGCTCAAAAGCCTTATTTACAGACTTTTCCACAACGCGTTCACGAGTGCTCCCCATTTGAAATTCCTGCACTAATTGTGACTTAGGACCATCAATGGCAATAAATACCGTTCCTACATTGGCATTTGAGTCTCCTTTTGTAGGCCCTGCATTGCCCGTAGTAGCTATTGCAAAGTCCGTTTTCATTAATTCCTTAGCTCCTTTTGCCATGGCCGTTGCAACTTCTGCACTTACAACAGAATGTTTTTCTACCAATTCTGCCGGAACTTTTAATACATTTATTTTAGCTTCGGTGGCATAACTGACCACGCTTCCTTTAAAGTAACCAGAGGCACCTGGCAATGAAGTTAACTTTTCTGCAATCATTCCTCCGGTAAAACTTTCTGCCGTAGATACCGATAAGTTTTTCTCCAGCAATAATTTAGCTACGATTTCTTCTAAACTTTCATCATCTTCCAAACCATAAACAATATCCTCTATTAATGGGAATAACTTCTCACTTTGCAGATTCATTGCGTTGACCAACTCATCATAATCAGTAGATTTACCTGATAGACGCAACCTAACCTTACCTAAATTTGGCAAGTAAGCCAATTTTATATTGGATGGCAGTTCATTTTCCCAAGCCTCTATTCGTTTGGCAATAGCACTTTCCCCCAAACCATAGGTAACTATAGTTTTATGCATGATATGTGGTCGCTTATAATAAGTGACCAATTTTGGTATGACCGATTCCTTCAATAGATGTTTCATCTCAAAAGGCACGCCAGGCAACGAAACAAATGTTACCCCTTCTTTTCTCATCAACATACCTGGTGCCGTACCATTGGCATTATGCAATACTTCTGCCTTACTTGGCACTAAAGCTTGCATTCTATTGATATCTGAAATAGGTGTATTGCTAATATATTTGGCGAACAACTCTTCAACATGAGCCAAAACATTTGAATTCTCTACAAGTTCATCATTAAAGAATTCACATAGGGTATGCTTTGTGATATCATCTTTGGTTGGCCCAAGCCCACCGGTAACAATGACCACATCTACGCGTTCCGATGCTTCCTTAAAGGCGTTCAGCATATGAACGCGCTCATCTTGTATAGAAGTTATCTGGTATACGGAAATACCAATTTTATTTAACTCCTTACTTATAAAAGTTGAATTGGTATCAACAATTTGACCAATGAGAATCTCATCGCCAATGGTAATGATTTCTGCAAGCATTATAAATCAAAATCGTTTTTAAGCTCTGCTATTACCTGGGTTATATCGGTTTTCAATAGAGGAAATCTCTTTTTAATTTCATCCATATTACCCACTTCCTTCCCCAAAGTCTCCATCTCCAAAGCAATTGCGCGGGTTTGCTCCATACCCAACAAATCTACATTGGGCTTTATTTTATGTGCTAATTGGTACACCTGACCATGATCCTTAGCCTCTAATGCTTTTTCCAGCATCTCCATATCTTCCGGCACTTCTTCTAAAAAAACGGAGATAACAGAATTTATGAAATCCTGATCCCCCTCTGCCATCTCATTAATCTTATCCAGGCTATAAATCATTATTTAATTTTTACGGTAAAAAGTTCCTTGTTCTCCAAGCTCCCCGAAAGATAGTCATTTGTACTTATTTTGCCAACACCTGCAGGCGTACCCGTAAAAATTATATCCCCTTTTTTAAGCATGAAAAAAGTAGAAACATAAGCAATTAGCTCATCAATTTTCCAAAGCATTAAGCTTGTATTTCCTTCTTGCACCACCTCATCGTTTTTTAACAGCTTAAAATTTAAGTCGTTAAGATCCTTAAACTGTTCTTTTTTTAACCACTCTCCTATGACCGCAGCACCATCAAACCCTTTTGCCTTTTCCCACGGCAGCCCTTTTTCCTTTAATGTTGCCTGCAGGTCCCTAGCGGTAAAATCTATACCCAAGCCAATTTCATCATAGTACATTGGCGCAAATTCCTTTGCTATATGCTTTCCTACCTTTTTTATTTTTACCAAAACCTCAACTTCATAATGAATATCATTTGAAAATTCCGGAATGTAAAAATCCTGTTGTTTAGGCAGTACCGATGAATCTGGTTTTATAAACACTACAGGCTCATTTGGCCTTTCATTATGAAGCTCCTGGATATGGGCAGCGTAATTTCTACCAATACAAATTATCTTCATCCTATTTCTTTTTCGACATTTTTAAACTGATTGCCGGAATTAAATTTTCATTATTGCCCGGCGCCTTTATCATAAAATCTGACCATTCTCCCATACCATACACCATAGTCCTGAAATTTTGATTCTTTTGATAGACCGCTGCAAATGTTGGCGCAAAACGATCTTCTACCATTTTTTCCTTGGACAAAGGGTGCTCATAGGAATTCATGTACCAATTAAAGGGCAGGAACAACCATTCCAATCCAACGTAAATTCCTTCCTCAGGAATTCTAATGCCCAAACTTGAAAGGTCAATGGAAACAAAGTCCTCCTCAACAGAGGTTTCCAAAATAATACTTTTGCGTATTAAATCATGATCCGGTTTTCTAGTTTCTTTATTAACATCATAGACCCTAAGCCTAAATTTTGAAGAGCTTCTTTTAAAACGACTGTTCCTCTGCATGAACACCGTAATCTTTTCCAAATATTTTTTGGACGCACCAATATTAGGAAAGTATAAAGCCAACACCCAAGGTGTTTCCGCCGAAGAAAAGCCACTTTTTATACTATAGGAACTAATAGGATTAAGTACCTGAGAGTCCCCTAAATCTTGGGAAACCACCACTTCCTCAAGTTCAAAGGTATCTTCTTTAAGACGTATTTTTCCCTGCTCCTTTAAACGCTTAACAGGTAGTATGGTATCTTTATAGCCTAAGGCGGAAATATGTACCTCACGCTCCAAAAATGATTGGGGAACATCTACATAAAAATACCCTTCATCATTGCTTGATGTTCCTTTTAAGGTTTTTAAAAAACTAATATTTGCATAAGGGATAGGTTCTTGGTTTTTACCATCTAGAATATACCCATCAATTAAAACTTCCTGTGCCTGGCAGCACCTAACAACAATCAAAAAAAATAAGAGCACCCTTACCATTACCCTAACTTATTATTGAGTTTGCTCAACTTAATCTGTGTCAATATTTTCTTGGTATACAAGGGGAAATCTGCATTTAACATCCAACCAAAATAACCGGGCTCCTTTTCCAGCACATCATGAACTTTCTTGCCCTTATGTTTACCGAACGCAAATATTTCCTCGCCATCTTCATCCAAGGCTATAAACCCAGCAAAATCTACCGATTGTTTTCTTCTTGAAAACTCTGATAGCTTTTTTACATTGTTCTCCAAGTCTGGATACCGGTCTAATTGGGACAGCAATACTTCATAAGTTGCATTGGTATCCGCTTCTGCACTATGGGCATTGGACAAATCCTTATCACAATAAAACTTATATGCCGCCTCTAATGTACGTTTCTCCATTTTATGAAAAATAGTCTGAACATCTACAGAAACAGTATTCTTCATATCAAAATCTATCCCCGCCCTAAGCATTTCTTCCGCCAAAAGGGGAATATCAAATCGGTCAGAATTAAAACCACCCAGATCACTATCCTTGATCATCCTATAAATTTCTTTGGACAACTCTTTAAATGTAGGCTCATTGGCCACTTTCTCATTGGTAATACCATGCACCTCCACTACTTCTTGCGGAATGACCATCTCCGGATTTACCAACCAAGTCTTGCTTTCCTTATTACCGTTAGGATATACCTTTAGTATAGAAATTTCAACAATGCGGTCTTTTGCCACATTGACCCCCGTGGTTTCCAAATCAAAAAAACAAATTGGCCTAGTAAGCTTTAATTCCATATATAATACGCTTTTTACAAAGATACCTTTCGTTCTGCAAATGCTCTAATACTGCCTTATTTAAATTACATTAATAACAAACCACAGTTAAACAATCACCTAAAAACATACTTGAACAATAACCAAAACAACGGTAAAAAAAATGTGGCATTTGAAAAAAAAATCAAACACCACATCTATATTATTTAAACACTTTTATGCTATTAAATTTCGCGGTTTATATCCCAAGCTTCTAAATAATCTGCTACAGCTTTTGCGAACATACTGCCCAATGCACCATTAACCACTCTGTGATCATAACTATGGGAAAGATACATTTTACTACGTATTCCTATAAAATCTCCTTCAGCGGTTTCAATGACGGACGGAATTTTCCGTATAGCTCCTAAGGCCAGAATACCCACTTGTGGTTGATTTATTATTGGAGTGCCAAAAACACTACCAAAGGTTCCTACATTGGTTACCGTATACGTACCACCCTGAACTTCATCTGGTTTTAAGGCATTGTTCCTAGAACGTTCTGCCAAATCATTGACCACTTTGGCCATACCTACCAAATTCAGCTGATCCGCATTCTTTATGACCGGAACTATTAAATTACCATCTGGCAATGCAGCGGCCATACCAATATTTATATTTTTCTTTTTGATTACAGCATCCCCATCTACAGAAATATTCATCATGGGATATTTTTTCAATGCTTTGGCCACAGCTTCCAGAAAAATAGGGGTAAACGTTAATTTCTCCCCTTCCCTCTTAAGAAAAGCATCCTTTACCTTTAGGCGCCAATTGACGATATTGGTAACATCAACCTCTATAAAACTTTGCACATGGGCAGATGTAGATACACTTTCTGCCATATGCTTAGCAATCAATTTGCCCATTCTGGACATAGGAACCACCTCATCACCACCGGAAACCTGTGTTTTAGGCGGATCAACAATAGTGTCCTTACCACTTACGGGTGCCGAACCAGCCTGTGCAACATTTTCCTGTTTAGGTTCAGGATCCTTATTAACCACCTGAGCTTGCTGAACAGTGGCCTTCTTACCGTTTTTAATGTAGGCCAAAATATCATCTTTGGTTACCCTACCATCCTTACCGGAACCCTCTATAGCTTCTAACGCTTCAAAAGAAACACCTTCTTCCTTGGCTATATTTTTAACCAACGGCGAGTAAAACCGTTCAGTATCGCCAATCACCAAATCTGGTGTTGCGGTTGCTTTGGCCTTCTCTACAGTTTCTTCTGCCGCCGCTACCATTTCTTCCTTTAAAGGCTCTTCTTTTTGTGGTTCTGCCTGCCCTTCTTCACCAGGTGAATCCTCTTCACCCTCAACCTCTATTATCGCAACGGTCTGTCCAACTTTAATTACATCATCGACCTTAAAGCATTTTTCTACCAATACGCCATCTACCTCACTAGGAACCTCACTATCCACTTTATCCGTAGCAATTTCAAAAATTGCCTCATCCATTTCTATAGTATCCCCTACCTCTTTCAACCATGATGTCAATGTTGCCTCTGCAACACTTTCTCCCATACGTGGTAGTTTCAATTCAAATTTTGACATATCGATAATTTATAGCTTGTTTTAGATATAATTTTTGCAAAAATAACAAAATTAATACCTATTTAATGACATTAATCTTGTTTTAAAGTTCTAATTCTGTTTTAAAGAGCCTTCAAACGGAACGCGGTTTAGAATACTCCTACCCAGTGTTACCTCATCTGCATATTCCAATTCATCGCCTACCGCTATACCTCTTGCAATGGTAGAGGTTTTAATTTCAACACCTTCTAATTGTTTAAAAATGTAAAAATTGGTAGTATCTCCTTCCATCGTAGAACTCAACGCAAAAATCAATTCCTTTATTACTCCTTTTTTAACCTTCTCCACTAAGGATGCAATTTTAAGGTTTTGTGGTCCCACGCCTTCCATTGGAGAAATCTTACCGCCCAACACATGATATTTGCCCCTAAATTGGCCGGTATTCTCTATTGCCATAACATCTCTTATATCCTCTACCACGCATACCAAAGAATCATCTCTTTTGGGGTTGGCACAAATTTCACACAAAACGGTATCAGCAATATTATGGCAATTTTCACAGAATTGAATTTTTCCCCTTAAATCTACCAATGACGTGGCAAGGTCATCTGTTCTTTTTTCCGGTTGCTTTAATAAATGTAAAACCAATCGTAAAGCGGTTCGCTTACCAATACCCGGCAATTGCGATACCTCATACACTGCGTTCTCTAATAATTTTGATGAAAAATCCATAGGCTAATATGGCATAAATTTACGACTAATGTTGAATAATTTACTGCCTCGTTAACACAAAATTCTGACACTACCCCTTTGTTAGACCCTTAAACCAAAAGTCCTATTTACAAAAGCCCCCAGTAAAAATGGGCCTTATATTTTAAGTTTATCCCCACGTCATGTAACTTTTTGTAATTTGCCGCCAAATTAAAATGAATGAGTGCTTCCCATATATTATTATTGATTACCGGCTATTTTGTTCTGTTATTGGTCATCTCCTATTTTACAGGTAAGAACGACTCTAATGAAGATTTCTTTAAGGCCGGAAAACAATCGCCTTGGTATTTAGTGGCCTTTGGGATGGTTGGCGCATCTTTATCCGGTGTAACCTTTATCTCCGTTCCTGGCTGGGTAGATGCCTCGCAATTTGGTTATATGCAGGTGGTTCTTGGTTATTTTCTTGGCTATTTGGTGACCGCATTTGTACTACTTCCTATTTATTATAAACAAAATGTAACCTCTATATATCAATATCTTGACGACCGTTTTGGATTTGTAAGTTACAAGGTTGGTGCCGTATCCTTTTTTATATCACGGGTACTGGGTGCTGCCTTTAGATTATTTTTAGTAGCCATTGTACTTCAACAATTTGTATTTGACGCATGGAACGTGCCTTTTGAAATTACGGTGACCTTATCCATATTACTTATATGGGTCTATACTTTTAGAGGAGGCATTAAAACCATAGTTTGGACAGATACCCTACAGACTTTTTTTATGTTGGTGTCCGTTGGATTATCTATCTATTTTATTCTAGAAAAACTTGATTGGACGTTTATGGAGTTCCTGAACTCATCTGAGCTAAGCCAATACAGCACCACATTTTTTACCGACGATTTCTTTTCTAAAAACCACATATTGAAATCATTTTTAGGCGGTATGTTCATAACTATATGTATGACAGGACTTGACCAAGATATGATGCAAAAAAACCTTACTTGCAGAAATTTGGGCGAAGCTCAAAAAAATATGGTCAGTTTTAGTATTGTGCTCGTTGTAGTAACATTTATTTTTATGCTTCTTGGTGCTTTATTGTTTATTTACGCAGACGCGCACCAAATAGCACTACCCTTAATGGATGGTTCTCCAAAATCTGACTTACTGTTCCCTGAAATTGCACTGAACAGTAATCTAGGCCTTACCGTAGCCGTGACCTTTATGCTTGGACTTATAGCAGCAGCTTATAGTAGTGCGGACAGTGCTCTAACTTCATTGACCACTTCTTTTTGCGTAGATTTTCTTAATACCGAAAAAAAATCGGTCCAAACGGCAAAAAAAATACGTCGTAAAACCCACGTAGGTATGAGTATCCTTTTAATTCTTGTGGTAATTTCTTTTAAATATGTTTTGGATAGAAATGTTATTGATGGTCTTCTTACTGTAGCGTCCTACACATACGGACCGTTATTAGGCTTATTCTCTTTTGGTATTTTCACCAAATACAAAGTAATTGATAAGTATGTCTGGATAGTGGCCACTATTTCCGTTGTCAGTATTCTAATATTGGCCAAGATACCCACACATTATTTAGGGGGATATGTGTTTGGATACGAACTTTTACCCTTAAACGGGCTCCTTACTTTTATTGGCTTGTGGATTATCCGGAAAAATCCTGTGACAGAACCTGATATTAAAGACATTGCTTAAGGACATTTATTTAATATTGACCAGTACTCAACAACACCAAAGTACAGGCAACATCTACCTCTATACCATTCTTTTCCAGTAAGTTATAGAACTCTGGGTTTTCTGTTCCCGGATTAAAAATTACCCTTTTTGGAGATAAAGAGATAATCTGCCCATAATATTCTTGCTGTCTTTTAGGGTTTAAATAGAGTGTAATTGTATGAATATCATTAATTTTGTCCAAATTAGTATGAATTTCGACTCCAGAAACATTTCCTGCTCTTAATCCAAAAGCACATGTTTCTACCCCAGCAGCCACAAGTCTATTAATTGCAATATTACTGTAACGATTTGGTTTTAAGGATGCTCCAAAAACAAGGGTTTTTTTCATATTAATAATAAGATGTTAAAGTTTGCTTTTAATGTAACTATTTGTGCAATATTTCGTCTATTAGTAAAGTTAGATATAATCTAACTCTGTTTAAAATATTGTTGGTAACGCTATATGTTTATAGTTAATGGTTAGTGTTTAGTATAGCCTATCAGCATTTGAAGCCCGGCTTCCAATTTATTTGGGTTTGTCGGGTTTCTTTTTACTTCCTATCTCTAACTATCAAGTTAAACAGGCACAACTAAAAAATATTTGAAAAGCGGAGAACCAACCAGTAACAAAACAGAATTTATTACGTCTATTATAATGTACAGGGTTATTTAATAATGAAGATTGGTTGGTTTTTTTCGTATTGAATACAACTGTATAGCACCCATAGTAATTCTATGGGTGCTTTATTTTACCATTTAATAATGACACTGCCCCACGTAAAGCCACTTCCAAAAGCAGCCAAAACAACCAAATTACCAGGTTGCACCTTGCCAGACTCCCATGCCTCCGTTAGAGCAATTGGGATAGATGCCGCAGTAGTGTTGCCATAATTCATGATGTTGTTAAACACCTGATCATCACTTAACTGAAATTTCTTTTGGATAAATTGCGATATCCTTAAATTAGCTTGATGCGGCACCAACAAATCGATATCCGTAGCTTGTAAATTATTTTTTTGTAATCCTTCAATAATTACTTCACTAAAACGAACTACGGCATTTTTAAAAACAAATTGCCCGTTCATGTAAGGATAATACGATTCATCTTTTTCATCATTATCCTCAATAATATCGGTCACCCATCGTTTTCCCATTCCTGGTGCAATCAAAGAAAGTTCTTCTGCGTGCTGCCCTTCTGAATGGAGGTGTGTTGACAATATACCTTTAGTAGTATCTTCTTCCCTAGTTAAAATTGCCGCACCGGCACCATCACCAAAAATTACCGATACCGCCCTACCTCTGGTAGTCATATCCAAACCATGGGAATGTAGTTCTGAACCAATTACCAATATGTTTTTATACATACCCGTCTTTATATACTGGTCCGCAACAGAAATTGCATAGACAAATCCAGAACATTGGTTGCGAACATCCAGGGCCCCAACGGTCTTAATACCCAAGTCTCGCTGCACCAAAACACCTGGCCCAGGAAAATAATAGTCTGGACTCAATGTGGCGAATACTATAAAATCAATATCATCTTTATCTATACCAGCTCTCTCTATGGCGATTTTTGCTGCCTTAACACCCATGGTGGTAGTGGTATCACCATCGCCCTTTACCACATGTCTTCTTTCTTTTATTCCCGTACGCTCCTGTATCCACGCATCATTGGTATCCATAACCTTGGACAAGTCATCATTCGTCACTACATTTTCGGGCACATAATGACCAAGACCAATTATTTTTGAGTTATACATAGTAAAATTTTTACCCTGATAGTTCAGGCATCATTAGTGTTGCAATATAAACAACTATTAAGAATTCACCTTAATTTTGCAACAATCCCTACGAATAATAAAATTCAACCCTTACTTAATTAAGATATTGCCTATACTCATTAACCTTTATCTGCGCCTTTAAATCATGCAAAAGATTATAAAGACCAAAAAAAGTACGATTCATATATAAGAAATGTTTAGACCCCCTATTCCCGTTCATTTTTCGTAACTGCTTATCTGAAGAGAACTGTTCACCCAAATCTGCAATTTTAGCCCAGAATATCTCATCACCAAAATCAAACTCATCAGAATGAAAAGGACTGGTGAAAAGACTTAGCATCTGATGAAAAATGGATGAAAAGAAAGTAATTTCCTTCTGCGTATCATTGGGCAATAAAATTTCCAACTCATATAATTTATCCGTAAAAATTTGCGGGTCAGCTATACTTTCCGGGCGTGCCAATTCAAAATAAGGGGTATAAAAAGAATCTGGCACCTCTTTAATACAACCAAAATCTATAGCAATAAGTTCTTGTTCTGCACTCACCAAAAAATTGCCGGGATGTGGGTCAGCATGCACTTTACGCAATCCATGAATCTGAAACATATAAAAATTCCACAATGCCTGTCCTAATTTATTACCAATTTCTTGGCTGAAATCTGTTTTAGCAAACTCACTCAAATGTTTACCGGTCATCCAGTCCATGGTAATAATTCTTGAACTTGAAAGCTCTGGGTAATATTCTGGAAACCTTATATTTGGAATAACGCTACATGCCGTTGTAATTTCTTGACTTTGAGCTACCTCTAATACATAATCCGTTTCTTCCACCAACTTACTCTCTACCTCCTTAAAATATTTATCGGAATCTTTTCCCTGAAGATTAAACATTCTTATGGCAATTGGTTTTACAATAGCCAAGTCGCTACTAATACTTTGTGCCACACCAGGATATTGAATCTTTACGGCCAAAGGTTTGCCATTCTTTGTTGCTTTATGAACTTGCCCTATACTAGCCGCATTAATAGAATTTTTATTGAAGGTGTCAAAAACATCCTCAGGATATTTATTCATGTATTTTTTAAATGTCTTCCTCACCAAAGGCGCCGACAAGGGAGGTACGGAAAATTGGGACAATGAAAATTTTTCCACATATGCATTGGGCAGTAAGTTTTTTTCCATGCTAAGCATCTGCGCTACTTTTAACGCACTACCCTTCAAAGATTTTAAGCCATCATAAATATCCTCGGCATTATCTTCATCCAATTCTTCTCTCGTGGTATTTGGGTCTATTATTTTTTTACCCAAATACTTTGCATAATTGCCCCCAATTTTTGCTCCCGTACGCACTAGTTTACTGGCCCGCTCAATTTTTCCCGTAGGTATTTTATCTAATGTTTTCAAATTCTAAAATTTTAAACTAGGCAAAGGTTTCTTTATATAAAAATTTACCAAAGTCCAGTATATTGTCCAATGGGGTATTGTCAAAGACATCGAAAATAGTATTCACGGATTTTTCAATGGCCACATCTGTTTTTTCAAAACCTGGCGAATCATCTGTTCTCCAAAAGTTTATAAGGAAAAGAACCTGTAACCAAGCCCCTTCAGAAAACAATTGCGGATTATGCTTTGTAAGTTTAGAGCTTTTACCCACATTGCCCTTATTGATTAAATCTTTGGCAAATGCCTTCACCTCTGTTCTTAGTAGCTTAAGTTGACCTAAGTTTTTAATAGGACTTTCAGCATTATCCAAAACAAATAATACATAACTACGGTTTAAGGTAAACACCTCGAACAGGGTGTATAAAAATGTGAGCATTTTATCCCTATTGTGAAATTGCCCGTATTCCTTATTCTTATTAATAACGTTCAACGTATTTTCAAAAAAGGTTGTCCAAATACTTTTCTGTAAGGCTGAAATAGAACCAAAGTATAGATAGAAATCACTTTCAGCAATAGAACTATCCTTGCAAAATTTATAGACGGATTTAGGGACTCTTTCATGCTCCAGCACATAGTCCATATACAAGGTAATGATAGAATTCTTTGATGCTTTTTTTGTTTTACCTGCCATAATATTTTTTTTGATAAAATTTATATTGGATATTTTGTTTAATTATTATTTATATTCCTTTAGCAAAAACGTGTTACCTGAGAGGGTAACACGTTTTCAAAACAACCAAACCAATAAATAATCAACAAGTGATTATAGCATAAAAATCTTTTTCATAGCAATATTTATAATCACACTACAAATATACATTATGTTTAATTTATTTAAACTATTATTAAACAAAATAATTTGTTAAAATTTTACACCGACCACAACTGTCAGTTTGTCACAATAAGTAAGTATGGTATTTTTTTTGACTAGTACATCACACATAATTAAAAGTTCTATTACTACATAGCAAATAAATATTTAGAGATATGGCAACAGGTAAAATAAACGTGTCCGTAGACAACATTTTTCCACTGATCAAGAAATTCTTGTATAGTGACCATGAAATCTTTTTAAGGGAGTTAATATCCAATGCAACAGATGCAACCTTAAAGTTAAAACACTTAACGGCCATAGGCGAGGCAAAGGTAGAATATGGAAATCCCCTTATTGAAATTAAGGCAGACAAGGATGGTAAAAAACTTCATATCATAGACCAAGGTCTTGGAATGACCGAGGAAGAAGTAAAGAAATATATCAACGAAGTGGCTTTTTCGGGTGCAGAGGAATTTCTAAACAAATACGAAGATTCTGCCAAGGATTCGGGAATTATTGGTCATTTTGGTCTAGGATTTTACTCGGCTTTTATGGTAGCTCATAAGGTAGAAATTATCACCAAAAGCTATAAAGATGAACCTGCTGTTCATTGGTCATGTGATGGTTCTCCAGAGTTTGTAATGGAAAAGGCCACAAAAGAGGATCGCGGAACAGAAATTATTCTACACATTGCTGAAGATTCTACAGAATTTTTAGAAGATGCCAGAATAACAGGGCTCTTGAACAAATACAATAAGTTTATGCCTGTCCCTATTAAATTTGGGACCAAAACAGAAACGTTACCAAAACCAGAGGGTGCCAAGGAAGATGACCCAGCACCTACCAAGGAAGTGGACAACATCATCAACAACCCTAACCCAGCTTGGACCAAACAACCCGCAGATTTAAAAGCAGAAGATTACAAGAGCTTTTATAGAGAACTGTATCCTATGCAATTTGAGGAGCCTTTGTTCAATATTCATTTAAATGTTGACTATCCTTTTAACCTTACGGGAATTCTATATTTTCCAAAACTTACCAATGACCTTGCCCAACAGAAAGATAGAATTCAGTTGTACCAGAACCAGGTTTTTGTAACGGATAATGTGGAAGGTATTGTACCGGAATTCCTAACCATGCTACGTGGGGTCATAGATTCACCTGACATTCCTTTGAATGTTTCTCGTTCTTACCTACAAGCAGACGGCGCAGTAAAGAAAATCTCTTCATACATTACTAGAAAAGTTGCCGATAAACTTAACTCGTTGTTCAAAAATAACCGTGAGGAATTTGAAGCGAAATGGAACGATATTAAAATCGTTATTGAATACGGTATGCTTTCTGAAGAAAAATTCTTTGAAAAAGCTGATAAATTTGCCTTATACCCTACTGTAGATGGTACGTATTTAACTTTTGAAGAACTTCAGGAAAAGATTAAAGGCAACCAGACCGATAAGGATAATAAGCTTGTTATTCTTTACACATCTGATAAAGAAGCACAACATAGCTACATAGAAACTGCAAAGACTAAAGGTTATGAAGTCCTTTTATTGGATTCCCCTATTATTGGTCACCTAATGCAAAAAATGGAAAGTTCTAAAGAGAATATTTCCTTTGCCCGTGTTGATGCAGACCATATTGACAAATTAATTCAAAAAGAAGATACTCAAATTTCCAAACTGTCAGAAGAGGAGAAGGAGACTTTAAAAACAGAACTGGAAAAAGTTATTGGTGAAAAGAGCAGCTATACCGTGCAATTAGAGGCTATGGACAGTGATGCGTCTCCGTTTACCATTACAGAGCCAGAGTTTATGCGCCGTATGAAGGAGATGCAACAAACTGGCGGAGGCGGTATGTTCGGTATGGGGAATATGCCAGAAATGTATAACCTTATCGTAAATACGAACAGTACTTTGGCAAGTGAAATTCTTGCTACTAAAACTGCCAAGAAAAAAGAACGTTTGATTAATCAATCCTTAGATCTGGCCAAACTTTCCAAAGGTTTGCTTAAAGGTAAGGACCTTACAGAGTTTATTAAACGTAGCTATGAGATGGTAAAGTAATTGTACTATTTTATACGAAACTTTATAAAAAAACCGCTTCAATATTGAAGCGGTTTTTTTTTATTTAAACTGATTTGAATATTACCAATAAATTGGTCCTGTTCCTAAATACTTTTCCGCAATTGGCTGATAATAATCCAGCACCTCATCCAAATCATACACTTTTTGACTCTTCGTATATAAGTCATATTTATTAAAGTCCTTTATGATCTCTAAGTATTTGGCATCCTTCTCATTTACGATTTCTTTGTATGCTCCTCCTGAATGCCATGGATAAAAAGAATGATACCGTATCATGACCATAGCTTCTTCAGGTAAAGAATTGGTCTTATGATTATTAAGTACTTGATATAAATATTCATCATGACCCCAGGCCAAGTCTACATTATCAATACCACATCCTGCCTCATAAATACCGGTAGGCGTGTTATATTTCTCATTATGCATATCCTCATTTAATGTATTGAACTCAGGATACACACATGAATCAGGTAACCTACAACCAACAATGAACACATCACCGACCATACCCCATTGTTCTGCCTGGCTAGTACCGTCTTCATCACTTCCTTTTAGGAACATCACTTTTCCTAAGTCATGTATAAGTCCTGTTAATTGCATCCAGTCTGGTCTACCATCTGCACGTATGGCTTCTGCACTTTGTATTAAATGCTGAATATTAGGTAAATTAATATCGGGGTCGCTTACATCAATTAAACTGTTTAAATGACGCATTGCTTCCCATAGATCCATAGGTGTATCATAGGTCAAATACTTTTTATGCATACGTTTTACATAATCCAGTGTTTGATTTTTCCTCATTTTACGATAATGCTCTTTTACCGCAGCGGACACATCTGGAGCCTCATAGTCTCTAAAAATTTTTTCCTCCATGATTAATTTATTTTATTGTTACAAATAATACTAAAATTTTATACACTTCCTAAAATAACATACAGAA